>CAJAFJ010000056.1 GCA_903938955.1 uncultured beta proteobacterium
CCGCCGTACTGGCGGATGACGGCCAGCAGCTCCTGCGGCACGCTCGACGAGCCGTGCATCACCAGGTGGGTGTTGGGAATGCGCTTGTTGATGGCCATCACGCGGTCAATCGCCAGGATGTCGCCTGTGGGCTTGCGCGTGAACTTGTAGGCGCCGTGGCTGGTGCCGATGGCAATCGCCAGCGCATCGAGTTGCGTGCGTTTGACAAAGTCAGCGGCCTGCTCGGGGTCGGTCAGCATTTGCTCGCGCGTCATGACCGCATCGGTGCCGTGGCCGTCTTCCTTGTCGCCCTGCATGGTCTCCAAAGAGCCCAGGCAGCCGAGTTCGCCTTCGACCGTCACGCCAGTGGCGTGCGCCATGTCGACCACCTTGCGGGTGACTTCGACGTTGTACTCGTAGCTGGCGATGGTTTTGCCATCGGCCATCAAGGAGCCGTCCATCATCACCGAGCTGAAGCCGAGGTTGATGGCGCCCTGGCAGACGTCCACGTTTTGACCGTGATCCTGATGCATCACCAGCGGAATGTGCGGATAGGCCTCAATGGCGGCCTGAATCAAATGCTTGATGAAGGCTTCACCCGCGTACTTGCGGGCACCGGCGCTGGCTTGCAGAATGACCGGGGCACCGACCTCGTCTGCCGCAGCCATGACGGCCTGGACCTGTTCCAGATTGTTGACGTTGAAAGCCGGAATGCCGTAACCATTAACTGCTGCGTGGTCCAGCAGTTCGCGCATTGAAACGAGAGCCATTTTTATATCCCCAGTGAAGTTGGTAACCGCTTGGTAACTTGTACCGTTGGGCGAATTTTACCCCCGGGTGCCAAGCGATTTTCTTACGAGACCTGGCAGATTTTGAGCATATTGGTGCCGCCGGGCGCGCCCATCGGCTCGCCGCAGGTGATGGCGTAAACATCACCGGTTTGCACAATGCCCCGGCTTTTCAGATGGCTCTCGGCCTCGACCAGCGCTGTGTCACGGTCGGTGCTGGTGTCAATGAAGAGCGGGCGCACGTTGCGGTAAATCGCCATCTTGCGCTGCGTCGCCACCTTGGAGGTGAGGGCGTAAATCGGCACCTGAATCAAATGGCGGCTCATCCACAGCGCGGTGGAACCGCTGTCGGTCATGGCCACAATGGCTTTGGCGCCCAGGTGGTGGGCGGTGAACAGCGCACCCATGGCGATCGACTGGTCGATGCGGCTGAAGGTCTTGCCGGTGAAGTCGGCTTCCAGCTTGAAGTCGGCGTGGCCTTCAGCGGCATGGCAAATATTGGCCATCTCGATGACGGTCTCCAGCGGATATTTGCCAGCGGCCGTTTCGGCCGACAGCATGACGGCATCAGTACCGTCCAGCACCGCATTGGCGACGTCGCTGACCTCGGCGCGGGTTGGCACCGGGTTGGTGATCATGGACTCCATCATCTGCGTGGCGGTGATGACGAATTTGTCATGCTCACGGGCCAGCTTGATCATGCGTTTTTGCAAGGCGGGCACGGCCGCGTTGCCGACCTCGACCGCCAGGTCACCACGCGCGACCATGATGCCGTCGCTGGCCAGCAAAATCTCTTCCAGCTTCGGAATCGCCTCGGCACGCTCGATCTTGGCAATCAGGCCTGGCTTGTGGCCGTATTCCGCCGCCGCCACGTTGCACAACTGGCGCGCCAGTTCCATGTCGATGGCGTTTTTGGGGAAGCTCACGGCCACAAAGTCGGCCTGGAAACTCATGGCCGTGCGGATGTCATCCATGTCTTTGGCGGTCAGCGCCGGGGCGGTCAAGCCGCCACCCTGCTTGTTGATGCCTTTGTTGTTGGACAACTCGCCGCCGAGCTTGACCGTGGTGTGCACCTGCTCGCCCTTGACGGCATCGACCGTGATCACGATCAGGCCGTCGTTGAGCAGCAACACATCACCGGCCTTGACCTCGCTGGGCAAGGCTTTGTAATCCAGCCCGACCGCGTCGATATCGCCCGGCTCGGTGCGTGCGGCATCGAGCACAAATTTTTGTCCCTGCTCCAGCATGACGCGGCCGTCGGCAAACTTGCCAACGCGGATTTTCGGACCCTGCAGGTCGGCCATGATGGCGACCTCGTGACCGACGCGGCTGGCCACCTCGCGCACCATGCGCGCCCGGTCGATATGGTCTTGCGCACGGCCGTGGCTGAAGTTCAGCCGCACCACATTCACCCCGGCACGAATCATCTGCTCCAACACGGCGGGATCACTGGAAGCGGGGCCAAGAGTGGCGACGATTTTGGTTGCGCGACGGGTCATGAAAGTGTCTCCTTGTAATTAAGTTTCTGATTTTTACACGGAAGTGGTTACATGACAGCGACAGCGTACAAGCCCAAAATGGCGCCGCACAATGCCGCCGATAATCAGCGCCACACACAGACGACCAAGACATTCCAAGTCCATGCGCCCCCAACCCCACGTCAGTCTCCTTCACTATGGCTGGAAACCCCTGTTATCAGCCCTGCTGATGCTGCTGGCCGGGCTGTCGTTAACGGCTTACAGCCTGCATGTCACGCGCCAGGGCAATCGTGACACCGCGCTGATGACATTCAACCAGTATGTGGACCGCCTTGACGCCGCCGTGCAGACCCAGTTCCGTCAGCCCCTGTATGGCATTCGCGGCGCCATCGGGGCACAGGCCAGCACCAACACCTCCGGCGAGATGAAGCGCGCCAACTTCCACGCCTACGTGGCCGCGCGTGACATTGCCACAGAATTCCCGGGTATCCGCGGCTTTGGCTATGTCGAACGCGTGCAGCGGCCGGACATAGCCCGTTTCGAGGCTGCCGAAAAGCATGACCAGTCCCCGTTCTTCCGCATCAAAACCCACGGCAACGCGAACGAGTTGTACGTCGTCAAGTACCTCGAACCCTTGGCCGGCAACGAGGCAGCCATCGGGCTGGACCTGGGCGCCGAGGCCGTGCGCCGGGAGGCCGTCGAGCGCGCCATCAACACTGGCGAGCCCAGTCTCTCAGGTGTCATGTCGCTGGTGCAGGACGACAGACAGGGGCCGGGCTTTCTTTACCTGGTCCCGCTGTTCCCGGACGGCACCACCCCGGACACCCCCCAAAGCCGACGTGCGCTGCTGACCGGGCTGTTTTATTCCCCGCTGACCGCCCACGAACTGCTGCACAGCACACGGGCCATCACCCATGGCGACATCGACTTTGAAATTTACGATGGCGCCACGGCATCCCCCGACACCCTGGTTTTTTCATCTCAGCCCAGCGTCAACAGCGCGGCGGCGCCTATGGCGCCGACAGATTTCAAGGCCGGGCGCGCCTTCAGCGATGTCAGGGGCCTGGTGATTGGCGGGCGCCTGCTGACCCTGCGCTCGGGCAGCAGCGCCCTGTTTGAGGCGGAACATAACGCCGCGAGCGCGTGGTTGGTCGGCGCGGGCGGCACCGTCTTGAGCCTGCTGTTGGCCTTGATTGTCTGGTTGCTGTTGGTGGCGCGCGCTCGCGCAGAAACCCTGGCCCACGCCATGACAGCCGATCTCGGGCGGCTGGTGAACACGCAAAAATCCACCAATGAGCAGCTGACCCGTGCGATGCGTGACTCCCAGTCTCTGCTGGATGCGATCGACCAGCATTCGATGGTGTCGATTGCCAATCCGGCGGGCGACATCACCTATGCCAACGACCTGTTTTGCGTCATCAGCGGATACAGCCGCGAGGAACTGCTGGGGCACAACCACCGCATCCTCCAGTCCGACGCCCAGCCCGCTGAGTTCTGGCGCGACCTATGGCACACCATCGCCAGCGGCCAAGTGTGGCGCGGCGTGGTCTGCAACCGGGCCAAGAACGGTGCGCTGTATTGGATCAATACCGTGATCTCGCCGTTCCTGGACGACCAGGGCATCGAGAAATACATCGCCATCAGCACCGACATCACCGCCGCCCGCCACGCGCAGCTGGAACTGACGGCCGAGCGGGAGCGCCTGAGCCACATCATCCTGGGCACCCGCACCGGCACCTGGGAGTGGAATGTGCAGACCGATGCGTTCGTCATCAATGACCGCTGGGCTGACATCATTGGCTATGCCCTTCCCGAACTGAACCCGGTCAGCGTGAACCTATGGCTTGAGCATTGCCACCCTGACGACATGAAAGTCGCCAAGTCACTACTCGCGCAGCACATTGCGGGGGCGCTGGGCTATTACGAATGCGAGATCCGGATGCGCCACCGGGATGGGCATTGGGTCTGGATTCAGGAGCGCGGCAAGATTTCATCCTGGACCCCGGATGGCAAGCCGGAATGGATGTCCGGCACCCACATGGACATTTCAGAACGCAAAAATGCGGCGGCACAACTGTCCGAACAACTGCAGTTTGTCGAAGTCCTGCTCGAAGCCACACCGACCGCGATCTACATCAAGGACCAGGCCGGGCGCTACGTGCGCTTTAACAAGGCGTTCGAGGCCCTGTTTGAAATTGACCGCGCCGACTGGATTGGCAAAACGGTGTTTGACCTGGTGCCCGGCGCGTCCGCCGCCCTGATGCACGCCAAAGACCTGGATTTATTGGCCACCGGCGCGGCACAAGTTTACGAAGCCACCTTTACCCAGCACCGCAGCGCCGTGGTCCTGGAAGGACACTACTGCAAGGCCGCCCTGCGCAACAATGAAGGCATCATCACCGGGCTGGTGGGCACCATCACCGACGTGACCGCGCGCAACCGGACCGCGCGCGAACTGCTCATCGCCAAGAACGAAGCCGAAGCCGCCACCACCGCCAAGAGCCAGTTTCTGGCCAATATGAGCCACGAAATCCGCACCCCCATGCATGCCATTCTGGGCATGCTCAAGCTGCTGCAAAACACCGAGCTGAGCCTGCGCCAGCTCGACTACGCCAACAAAACCGAACGGGCGGCCAAATCGCTGCTGGGCCTGCTCAACGACATTCTGGATTTCTCCAAAATAGACGCCGACAAAATGACGCTGGACCTGCAGCCGTTCCGGCTCGACCAGTTGATGAGTGAACTCTCGGTCATCGCCTCGGCCAACCTGGGCAACAAACCGGTGGCGCTGCGTTTTGACGTCGACCCGGCACTGCCCCGGACTCTGGTTGGCGACGCCATGCGCCTGCAGCAGGTGCTGATCAACCTGAGTGGCAACGCCATCAAGTTCACCGCACAGGGCGAGGTGAGAATTCAAATCCAGCAACTGGCGCAAACCGGCACCGACGCCACGCTGCGCGTCTCGGTGCAAGACAGCGGCATCGGCATTGCGGCCGACCAGCTGGAGCACATTTTTACCGGCTTCTCGCAAGCCGAGGCCTCCACCACCCGGCGCTTTGGCGGCACCGGCCTGGGGCTGTCGATCTCACGGCAACTGGTCGCCCTGATGGGCGGCGAGCTGGCGGTAGAGAGTGTGCCGGGCCAGGGCAGCACCTTTTATTTCACCCTGACCCTGCCCACCGCCGACCTACTGGATGACGACACGAACATCGTCATCACGGCCCCCGCCACGACCCAGCGCAGCCTGGAAGGCCTGCGCCTGCTGGTGGTTGAAGACAACCCGATCAACCAGCAAGTGGCGCAGGAACTGCTGAGCCATGAAGGCGCCCTGATTGAGCTTGCCGCCGACGGGCAACTCGGGGTGGCGGCCGTGGCCGCCGCCAACCCGCCGTTTGACGCCGTGCTGATGGACCTGCAAATGCCGGTGATGGACGGGTTTGATGCCACCCGCGCCATTCGCACCGTGCTGGGGCTGACCGACCTGCCGATCATCGCCATGACCGCCAACGCCATGGCCTCGGACCGCGCGGCCTGTCTGGCCGCAGGCATGGACGACCACGTCGGCAAGCCCTTTAATTTGCCGCAGCTGATCAAGCTGCTGCAAACGCTGACCGCAAAAACTGCCAGCCCAAACCATGCGAAATGACCACATGCCCTTGCTCTCCCCCTTCAGCGGCGCGTTAAAGCGTCTTTTCTACCGCTGCCTGCCGCGCAGGCTGGAGCGCCAGTTGATGCTGCTGACGGCGGCTTGTCTGGTGAGCTCGATCTTGGGCTACGGCGCCTACACCGCCCAACAGCAAACCCAGCAAGTCCATGACACCATCACAGCGCAAATGGCCGCGCTGGCGCACAACCTGGCCACCGTCAACGCCCACTTTTTAATCATTGAAGACCTGGCCAGCATTGAAGCCCTCACGATCCAGACCGCCACCGTGCCCGGCATTTACTCGGTGCTGGTCACTGATATGCGTGGCAAACCGCTGAGCGAGGTGGTCAACCTGCGCGGCGTGTGGTCCCCCCGCTTCAGCACCACCCCAGTGACGCTGCCCACCGAGTGGATGCCGGTGACGCAGACTGAGTTACACGACAACACCGCGGCGATGCGGGATTTTCTGGCTGGCAACACCGGCAAAATATCCGCCTGGCACCCGATAGCGACCAACCAGCCCCTGGGCTGGGTGCGGGTCAGCTACCGGATGGACGGTTTCAATCAGATTGCACGCGACATCTGGACGCAGGCCCTGCTGGTGATCGTGCTGGCCATCAGCACAACCTTGTGGCTACTGAAACTGGCGTTGCGCACCCCCATGCGCGCACTCAGGGCGGCCACAGCGTTTGCGGGCGAGCTGGACCACGACCTCGGGGCCAAATTGACGGTGGACGCCACGGCCTCCGAAATTGAAGCGCTGGGCCAGGCCCTCAACATCGTGTCCGAGCGCCTGTTGAAGCAAAACAAGGACCTGACCTACCAGAAGTTTGCCCTCGACCAGCACGCCATCGTCAGTACCACCGACCTGGATGGCAACATCACCTACGCCAACGACCGGTTTTGCGACATCAGCGGCTACTCGCGCGCAGAACTGCTGGGCAGCAACCACCGCATCATCAACTCAGGGTTTCATCCACCCACGCTCTTCACCGAGCTTTGGCACACCATCACGCAGGGAAAAGTCTGGCACGGCGAGGTTCGCAACCGCAAGAAAGACGGTAGTTTTTATTGGGTGAACGCCACCATCGTGCCGCTGATGGGGGTCGATGGGCTGCCGCAACAGTACATCGCCATTCGCACCGACATCACCGCCACCAAGGACCTGGAGCATTCGCTGCAGGAGGCCACCACCCGGGCCGAAGCGGCCAACCGGGCCAAGAGCGACTTTCTGGCCAACATGAGCCACGAAATCCGCACGCCCATGAATGGCGTCATCGGCATGACCGAGCTGGTGCTGTACACCGAACTCGATGACGAACAGCGCAGTTACCTCGACGCCGTCAAAAGCTCGGCCCAGTCGCTGATGCTCATCCTCAATGACATTCTGGATTTTTCAAAAATCGAGGCCGGCAAATTCCGCATCGAGGCGATTGACTTCGCACTCGCCCCGACGATCACCGACATGCTCAAACCCATCGTCGGACGGGCCCGCCACAAGGGGCTGACCATGCTCTGCCAGCTCGACCCCGGACTGCCCGCGTATGTCAACGGCGACCCGGGCCGCATCCGCCAGATTCTGACCAATCTGTGCGACAACGCCATCAAGTTCACAGCCCAGGGCAGCGTGACCGTCAGCGTGGAATGCACACCCACGGGCAGCGATGCCTTTGAAGCTCACCTGTCGGTGCGCGACACCGGCATTGGCATTCCGCTGGACAAGCAGCAAGGCATTTTTGAAGCCTTCAGCCAGGCCGATAGCTCCACCACACGCCGCTTTGGCGGCACCGGGCTGGGGCTGACCATCAGCACCCGGCTGGTGGAGCTGATGGGCGGACGCCTCTGGGTCGACAGCGTGCCGGGACAAGGCAGCACCTTTCACTTCAGCGTGCAGCTGGGCCGCAGCCAAACGACGAGCGACGCCGTGGCACCGGTCGTGGCGCCGGCCCTGCAGACGCAGCGCCCGCTGCGGGTGCTGCTGGCAGAAGACCACCCGGTAAACCAGATGCTGGCCACCCTGTTGCTCGAAAAATGGGGCCACACCGTGGTGCTGGCCGAGAACGGTCAAGAAGCGGTCGATTTGTTCCCGAGCGCCGCCTGCGACATCGTACTGATGGACATGCAAATGCCGGTGATGGGCGGCCTGGAGGCCACGGCGCTGATCCGCGCCCTGGAACCCGCCGACCAGCGGGTGCCGATCATCGCGGTCACCGCCAACGCGATGGAGAGTGACCGCGAAGCCTGCCAGCAAGCCGGCATGGACGAGCACTTGTCCAAACCCCTCGATGCCGACGCCCTGCGGGCGATGCTGGCGCGGTTTTGTGGTTAGTCGCCGTCAGGCCAGTTTTGAAATCAGCTCGGACAAGGCCGCCCGGCCCACCGGCTTGGGCACGGCGCCCAGCAGCGTAAAGCGCCGCAGCTCCGCCACCAGCGAGGCAGCGCGCATCACATCGGCACTTTGCCCCGACACAATGACCAAGGCCCCGGTATAACCGGTGCGGGCGACCGCTTCCATGAACTGGAATCCATCCATGCCGGGCATGTGCAGATCCATCACCAGCAGGTTAAAGGACTGCGTCCGGCCGGTCATGGTTTGCAGCGCCTGGGCACCGCTGGCCGCCAGCGTGATGTCGACGATGCCCAGACTTTTGAGGATTTCGGAGATCAACTCCAGCTGGAACGAATCGTCGTCCACCAGCATGACCTTGAGTTCACTGCGGCTCAGGTGCACCGGGGCGGGTTTGGAAAGGGATGAATGGGGCGGCATAGACACTTAGGACGTGGTACGGTGGTAATGCTGGTCGGCCATATTGGAGGACCGGTTCAGGTCTTCCAGCCAGTCGTCAGACGTTGGCAGCGGATCGGTATCGAGGCTTGCCAGGGTGTGCTGCATGTGATCGATATTGCCATACACCCCCTCCAGAATTTGTGACACCCGGTCCTGAAACTGCAAGGCCATGAGCTGCTTTTCGACTTCGTGGCGCACCACGATGCCGTGTTTGTGCATGCTGTCAGCCGACTCCCCCAGCTTGCGCACATGGCCCAGCACATGCGCGACCAGATCACCGGACAGTTGCACCGCATGCTTGTCATGCACCGTGGCTTCTTCGGCGTTGCCCAAGGTCTCGGCCATGATGGCGCTGATGTGCCCGACCCGCTCGCCAATGCGCTTGCCGGTTTCGGCCGAGCGCTGCGACAGCATGCGCACTTCAGCCGCCACCACCGCAAAACCGCGCCCGGACTCGCCGGCACGCGCGGCTTCAATGGCGGCATTCAGCGCCAGCAAATTGGTTTGCGCGGCAATGCTGCGCACGTCGGCCGCCATGGCCTGCAGCTCCAGGGTTTCCTTGGCCAGGTTGCGGATGTTGCTTAACAGGGCGTCCTTGCCCTCGATCACGCTGCTCAGCGACAGCACCAC
>CAJAFJ010000057.1 GCA_903938955.1 uncultured beta proteobacterium
AAGCCGTGGCAGTGACCGGGCGCCTGTCCAGCAACGACCCCAATTTGCAGAATATTCCGGTGCGCACGGCGGAAGGCCGCCGCGTGCGCGAAGCCTTTGTAGCGCCGCCGGGTTGCGTGATTGCCAGTGCCGATTACAGCCAGATAGAGCTGCGCATCATGGCCCACATCAGTGGTGACGCCGCGCTGTTGCTGGCCTTTCACGACAACATGGACGTGCACCGCGCCACCGCCGCCGAAATTTTTGGCGTCGACCGGGCGCAGGTCACCAGCGAGCAGCGGCGTTATGCCAAGGTCATCAACTTCGGTCTGATTTACGGCATGAGCGCCTACGGGCTGGCCAAGGCCCTGAGCATCGACAACACGGCCGCCAAGAACTACATCGCGCGCTACTTTGACCGCTACCCCGGTGTCAAGCTCTACATGGAGCACACCCGCGAGACGGCCAAGGCCAACGGCTACGTGGAAACCGTGTTTGGCCGTCGCCTGTACCTGCCCGAGATCAACTCGCCCAATGGCCCGCGCCGCAGCGGGGCCGAGCGCGCCGCCATCAACGCGCCCATGCAGGGCACGGCGGCCGACCTGATCAAGCTCAGCATGGTCAAGGTGCAGCAGGTGCTGGACGCGGAACAACGCGGCACCAAAATGATCATGCAGGTGCACGATGAACTGGTGTTTGAAGTGCCTGAAGCCGAGGTGGCGTGGGTCAAACACGAGATTCCACGCCTGATGGCAGGCGTGGCGCACCTCAAGGTGCCCTTGCTGGCCGAGGTCGGTGTGGGCCCGAACTGGGACAAGGCGCATTGACCGATTCCCTTGTGGCAGACCCGATATTCAAGTTGTACCTAGACTGTTTATCTTTGAATGACCTAACCTGAAGGAAAACCTCATGCTGCGTGAAGACTTGAAAACTGAATTCAACGCCCTGTTGCCCGGCGCGTCCACCGAGCAGGGCGCCAGCCGCCGCACCGCCCTGAAAGTGGCGCTGGGCGTGGGTTATGCCGCCACCGTCATGCCGGTCATGGCGCAAACGGCGATCAAAACTTCGGCGGAAGGACTCACAACCGGCGAGACCAGCTACGAGGTCAACGGCTTTAAAGTACCGGCATTTTTTGCGGCACCTGCCGGTAAAACCAATCTGCCGGTGGTGCTGGTGATTCAGGAGATTTTTGGTGTGCACGAGTACATTGCCGACACCTGCCGTCGTTTGGCCAAGGCCGGTTATCTGGCGATTGCGCCCGAGCTGTATGCGCGCCAAGGCAATCCCCGTCAATACGCTGAAATAGCCAAGCTGATGGCTGAAGTGGTGTCGAAGGTGCCGGACGCGCAAGTCATGGCTGATCTGGATGGCGCGGTGGCCTGGGCCGGCGCCAACGGCGGTAATGTCAAAAAAGTGGCGATCACCGGCTTTTGCTGGGGTGGCCGCATCACCTGGCTGTACGCCGAGCACAGTCAACACGTCAAGGCTGGCGTGGCCTGGTATGGCCGTTTGGTGGGTACTTCATCTGTGCTGACTCCGCGGCATCCGCTGGCGCTGGCGGCCACGCTCAAGGCGCCGGTGTTGGGTTTGTATGGCGGGCAGGACAGCGGCATTCCGGTGACCACCATCAACGAGATGAAAGACGTACTGGCGCAAGCCGGCCACAAGGGCAATGCCGCGGCCAAAGCGTCGACGTTTGTGTTGTACCCCGATGCACCGCACGCTTTTCACGCCGACTACCGGCCCAGCTACCGCCAGGCCGCCGCAGAAGACGGCTTTCAGCGCGCGCTGGCTTGGTTCAAGGCCCATGGCGTGGCCTGATGGCGCGCTGACCTAAAATCTGCGCAAGCCGCCCCGAGGCGGCTTTTTTAATACGAATCAGGCTTTGGCCTTCATGGACCATGTGTAAAACGCGATGACTTTGGTAGCAATTTTGATGGGCACCCTGGCCGCCGGCATTGGCAGTGTGTGGCTGGCCGCCTTGCTCAGTTTTGGCGTGTTGGCGCGCTACACCCAGCACATGCTTAGCCTGGCCGCCGGTGCGTTGCTGGCCACGGCCTTCATGCACTTGCTGCCCGAGGCGTTCGAGAGCCAGGCCAGTGCGCATGATTTGTTCATGACGCTGCTCGTCGGACTGGTGTTTTTCTTTCTGCTCGACAAAGCCGAGTTGTGGCACCACGGGCATGAACACCACCATGCCGAGCCGTCAGATCACGTCCATGCACATGACCATGACCACCCCGCGCACGACCATGGTCACAAACCCGGCACCTGGGCGGTGCTGACCGGCGACAGCGTGCATTGCTTTGGTGATGGTGTGTTGATTGCCTCCGCCTTCATCGCCGACCTGCGTCTGGGCGTGATTGCCTCACTGGCGGTGTTGGCCCACGAGGTGCCGCACCACATGGGTGATCTGATGGTGCTGCGCACCAATACCAGCAACAAGCAGGCGGCATTGCTGAAAGTGTCTCTGGCCGGTGCCGTTACCGCTTTGGGCGGTTTGGTGGGGTATTGGCTGGTCGATCAGTTGCAGGACTATCTGCCCTATTTCCTGGTGATAGCCAGCAGCAGCTTTATGTATGTGGCGCTGGCCGATTTGATTCCCCAGTTACAAAAACGGCTAAGCGCACCCGAAACGGCAGCGCAGATTGCCTGGCTGCTGGTCGGTATTGCATTGGTGGCCACCGTCAGCGGCCTGGCGCACGCTCAGTGAGCGCCGCCCAGGGGTGGGGTGATCACGCTGCAACGCACAAGTGCTGTGTTGCTTGATATGGTTTAAGGAAGGCTCAAACAAACGCGCCGGGGTGCTTGGGTGTCAGGGTTCTGGACGGTAAAATTGGCGCCTTGAAAACACTTCCCCAACTGTCCTTTTCCAAGCTTGGCTGCAGTCGCGGCGGGCGTCAATTGTTTCGCGATGTGGACTGCGTGCTGGAAGCCGGGCGCTGGCTTTATGTGGCGGGCGCCAACGGCGTCGGCAAGACCAGCCTGCTGCGCATGGTGTGTGGTCTGGCCCCGGTTGAAGCCGGTGCGATCTGCTGGAACGGCACCCCTATTCAGTCTCAGCGTGATGCCTATCGCCAGGACCTGTGTTACCTGGGTCACCTCAATGCGCTGCAAGAATCCATGACGGTGAATGAAAACCTGGCTTTTACCGCGGCGCTGGGCGGTTTTGCTCCGGATGCGGCGCAAACGCAAGCGGTGTTAACCCGTTTTGGCCTGAAGGGCCGTGGCCAGCAGTTGGCACGCCACCTGTCGCAGGGGCAAAAGCGCCGCGTTGCCTTGTCGCGCCTGGCGATGAGCCCGGCCCGTTTGTGGGTGCTGGACGAGCCTTTTGTCGCCATGGACGAAGCCGGCGTCAAAATGCTGGCCGACCTGATTGCGACCCATTTGGGCGAGGGCGGCTTGGCGGTGCTGACCAGTCACCAACAAGTCGGCATCGGGTCTGTGCCCGCCCAAATGCTGGAGCTGCGCGCATGAAAGATCTTCAACTCAAGAAGCTGGTGCTGGCCTCGGTTTTGCTGGCTGTGCTGCGGCGCGAAGTGGCGCTGGCGATGCGTCAAAAAGGCGAGGTGCTGACGCCTCTGGTGTTTTTTGTCGTTATTGCCAGCCTGTTTCCGCTTGGCGTGGGGCCTGAGTCCGCGCTGCTGCTGCGCATGGCGCCGGGCGTGCTGTGGGTCAGCGCCTTGCTGGCGGCCATGCTGTCATTGCAACGCATGTTTGCCATGGATTACGCCGATGGCTCGCTGGAGCAAATGGCTTTATCCCCAACCCCGCTGGGCTTGCTGGTGGCTGCCAAGGCGCTGGCGCACTTCTTGTTGTCGGGCCTGCCGCTGGTGCTGATGGCGCCGATTTTGGGCTTGCAGTTTGGCCTTGATGGCCGGGCCTTGGGCATCCTGATGCTGACCTTGCTGTTGGGAACGCCGACGCTGAGCCTGATTGGCGCCATTGGTGCGGCGCTGACCTTGGGCGTACGTGGGGCAGGGGTATTGCTGTCGCTCTTAATCTTGCCCCTGTATATTCCCGTGCTCATCTTTGGTGCTGGCGCGGTGGAAGCCGATATCGCCGGGCTGGGTTACGGCGGTCACCTGTCTTTGTTGGCTGCGTTGCTGGTGCTGTCGCTGTTTTTTGCGCCTCTGGCCACCACGGCCGCTTTAAGAATTTCTCTGGAATGATGAACACACGCGTAATTCACTGGTTTAAATTTTCCTCGCCTCAAAATTTCTATTATTTGGCGGGTCGTTTGTGGCCCTGGTTTGCCGCGCTGGCGACGGTGCTGATGGTCGTGGGTTTGTGGATCTCGTTCTTTGTCGCGCCGATCGACGCGCAACAAGGCCAGGGCTACCGCATCATCTTCGTGCATGTGCCTGCGTCGCAGATGTCGATGTTCATTTACCTCGTCATGGCCGCC
>CAJAFJ010000058.1 GCA_903938955.1 uncultured beta proteobacterium
ACGCCACCAGCAAAATCAGCAGCCTGATCGACCTGGAGTCGGTCGGCACTATGGGTTTTAGGGGTGAAGCGCTGGCCGCCATCAACTCGATTGCCGACTGCGCGATCCATTCACGGCCAGCCAGCCAACCCAGCGCTTACCGGCTGGACGGACGCACCGGTGAACTGGCCCCGGTGGCGCGCAGCACCGGCACCACGGTCGAGGTCAAAGAGCTGTTTTTCAGCACCCCGGCACGGCGCAAGTTCCTTAAAACCGATGCCACTGAGCTGTCACATTGCGTGGAAGCGGTGCGCCGCCACGCGCTGGCCCGGCCCGACGTGGGCTTTGCCATCTGGCATGAAGGCAAGCTGGTGGAGCAATGGCGCCGCTGCGAAAGCCGCGCGTTTGCCCTGGCCGCTTTGGAGCAACGCCTGGCCGATGTATTGGGGGCCGACTTTGTCGAGCGCTCAGTCTGGGTCGACTACCAGACCAGTGCCAGCCGCCCCGGCAACCCGCCGCAGATCCGGGTCTGGGGCCGCGCGGGCATTCCGGATGCCGCGCGGTCGCGGGGAGACCAGCAGTTTTGCTACGTCAACGGCCGTTTTGTGCGCGACAAGGTGCTGACCCACGCCGCCCGCAGCGCCTATGAAGACGTGTTGCACGGCCACCGCCAGCCGGTGTATGCGCTGTACATCGAGATCGACCCGACGCGGGTCGATGTGAACGTGCATCCGACCAAGATTGAAGTGCGCTTTCGCGACAGCCGCGAAGTCCACCAAGCGGTACGCCATGCGGTGGAAGACGCCCTGGCCGCGCCCCGGGCGGGCGTCACCGCGCCGGTCATCAACACCCTGGATGCCGGCCATCTGGAAAGTGCCTCGGGCCTGGCGGGTGGCTTGCCTCCCGCCAACGCCCCCTATGTGCAGACCGCCATTCACTTCGACGCAGAAATCGGGCACCGGGTGAGCGACCTGGGGCTGTTGTGGAACAAGACGGAAACCACCCACGCCCCGACAGTTTGGGCGGGTCAGAACGAATTTTCTGCCGCCACATCGGCCAGCGCTGCGCTAACGGAGCTGCCCGACAGCCCCAGCGCCGCCCTGCCCCCAGCCGCCAACACCTGGCCGCTGGGGCGCGCCTTGGCGCAACTGCAAGGCATTTACATCCTGGCCGAAAACGCGCAAGGCTTGATCGTGGTGGACATGCACGCTGCCCACGAACGCATCGTTTATGAGCGGCTCAAGGCGCAATGGCAAACCACCCAAGCATCCAGCAGCGTGGCCTACGGGCGGGATGGCACACCCGCCGAACCACGCCCGGCCCTGCCCGGCTTGACCAGCCAGCCACTGCTGATTCCCGTCACCTTTGCCGCCACCCCGGCCGAAGTCGCGACGGCCGAAGCGCATGCCGACACCCTGAACACACTGGGGCTGGAGATCACCCCGTTTTCAGCTAAAACCCTGGCGGTGCGCGCCGTGCCCAGCACCTTGGCGCAGGGTGATGCGGTGGAGTTGGCGCGCAGCGTGCTGGCAGAACTGGCCCAGCACGAAGCCAGCAGCGTCATCCAACGCGCCCACAACGAGTTGCTGGCCACCATGGCCTGCCACGGCGCGGTGCGCGCCAACCGGCGCCTGACGCTGGAAGAAATGAACGGGCTGTTGCGCCAGATGGAAGCCACCGACCGCTCCGACCAGTGCAACCACGGCCGCCCCACTTGGCGCCAGATCAGCATCAACGACCTCGACAAGTTATTTTTGCGCGGGCGTTAAGCCCATACCCCTAACGCCTGACCATGCCCACACTCGCGACCCTCGGTCGTTTTTCATCACCTACCCAGCGCACCCGAGTTTTTGTAGAAATGCAGGCGCTATGGCTGCTGGCATGGCCGATCCTGATCGGCCAGCTGGCCAACGTGGGCATGTCGGTCCTCGATGTCGCCATGACCGGCCACACCACGGCGCAAGACCTGGCGGGAGTGTCGCTGGGCGTGTCGATCTGGACCATCGTCATCATTACCCTCATGGGCGTGATGATGTCGATCAGCCCGATCGTGGCACACCACGTCGGAGCGCAAGAATTCACGAAAGTACCGCAGGTGGTACGTCAGGCCTTGTGGAAAGCCCTGGGCATGGGACTGATCGCCAGCCTGCTCGCCAATCTGGCGACCGTCGTATTCGACCACCTCAGCCTCGAACCGCAGGTGCGCGACATCGCCAAAAACTTTGTGCAAATTACCAGTCTGGCCTTGCCCGCCTTTGCCTGCTACCGCGTGCTTTATGGCTACAGCGCCAGCCTGAACCAGACCAAACCCCTGATGGTGATTGCCTTGGGCGCCCTGGCACTCAACGGCCTGCTGAACTGGCTGCTGATTTTTGGCAACCTGGGCTTTCCGCGACTGGGCGGCCTGGGCTGCGCCTGGTCGACGATGCTGTGCGTCTGGTTCAACCTGCTGGGCTTGCTGTGGTGGATGAAGCGCAGCCCCGATTACCGCAGCACCTGGCCGTTTGACCGCTTTGAGCTGCCGCACTGGCCGCAGGTGCGTAGCCTGCTGAAACTGGGGGTGCCGATTGGCGTGACCTACTTTGCCGAGACCAGCGCCTTCAGTCTGATTGCGCTGCTGGTGGCCCAACTGGGCAACGCCCAAGTGGCGGCGCACCAGATTGCGTTGAATTTTTCATCGCTGGTATTCATGCTGCCCTTGAGCCTGGGCGTGGCCATTTTGACCCGGGTCGGTCAGTCGCTGGGCGCAGACGACCCGGTGGCGGCGCGCTTTCGCGCCTGGGTGGGCGTCGGTACTGCGCTGTGTTTTGCCGCAGCCACGGCCACCCTCATCATGATCTTCAACACGCAGATTGCGGCGGCCTACACCTCCGACCAAGGAGTGGCCAAACTGGCGGCTCAACTGCTGTTCATGGCTGCCCTGTTTCAGATTTCGGATGCCGCGCAAGTGGCCACAGCGTGCGCCATTCGGGGCTACAAGGTGACACGGGCGCCAATGGCGATCCACCTCACCGCGTTCTGGGTTTTTTCACTACCGTTGGGTTATGTGCTGGGTTTGGCACCTGAGTGGTTTCCATGGCGACCGCCACAGGCACTGGGCGCGCAAGGCTTCTGGATTGCCCTGGTGGTCGGCCTGACGGTGGCGGCGCTGGGGCTCACCGTGCTATTGCGTCAGGTTGCCCGCCAACATCTGGCCCGGACATGAAGCGCCCAGCGTTACGCCTCAAAACGCGGGTGTGACTGCCCTTCGGCCAGTTCCCCCGTATCGGGGTCTATCCAGTCTGAAATGCCCAACTCATCCTCCGCCTCTTGCAGCGTTTCACCCGGCTCCTGAGCCAAGTCATCGGCCGAGCCCATGTCGGCCGCGGCCAACTCGTAGGTTTCAAACGGCCCGATATCCTGCTTGCCATCGGGCGCGCGCCAATAATAACCATCGGGACGCGCCATGATCTGATCGTCAAGCGCATCGTCCATCACGTCTTCGACCTCCTCAATCAAAGCGATCTCTTCAGCGGTCACGGGCACTTTAATGATCTTCATGATGCGTCTTCTCTGTAAAACTCAAGCCAGCAGGGCTCTTCGCCAACCAGAATCTTTGCATGACGAACAGCAGATAAATTCATTTTGCCCACCTATATTTCTAACGTCAACCCTTTATTGAAGCGCCTTTGACCGGGTTTTATTTACCGTCAAAGCGCTTGATAACTTCGTGTTTCAAGCGCAGGAATGGTGTTAAGGGAAACGGCCGGTCATGCCAAAATAAAGCATGTCCGCAATCGCCCCAACTGCAGCCCCCCAAAGTGTTACTGCTTTGGATAATTTTGCCGAAAGCCCGACCACCGCGTTGTACCGCGCGGCCATTGGTCCGATTAACAGCGACTATTACCTGCCCATATTCAAACGCTTTGAGGCGGCTGACCGGACGGGCCCTTGCTGGAATTGGGCGGCTTGCCTGTACACCCTGAACTGGATGGCCTTTCGGCGGCTTTGGGGCGCCGCCCTGATTTACGCCGTGGTGATCGTCAGCGTGGCGATCCTGGTGCTGGTTTTGGGCACTTGGCTGTTTCAGTTATCGGAAACTTCAGAAGTTTTGCTGTGGCTGGCGCTTGGCGTTCTGAGCTTTGTCATCCCTGGTTTTTATGGCAACGCCTGGTTCCACGCAGCCAGCCGAAAAAAGATGGCCAGCGCCCTGGCGGCCAGCAAAACCATGCAGGAAGCCACCGCACAACTGAACCGACAGGCCAGTTCAAAACAGTATTTTGTTGGCTTGGCGTTGGCCAACCTGGCCTTGACGGGCCTGATCGGGGGCGCCTACCTGCTATTTCAGCAAGCCACCAGCCCGTCAATCAAAGCTGCAACAACCGCGGCACCACGCAATGTCACGGTGGGCCAGGTGCAAGTGCCTGCACTTGCTGCGGATACTGCTGCTGCATCGGCATCAGCGGCGCCTGCCTCTGCAACAGCGTTGACAGCGGCTTTGGCGCCGGCTTCGGGATCTGTAGCTGCCGCCTCTGCAACGGTGTCGGCGTCGGAACCCACACCCACACGATCAGTGGCATTGGCATCTATGCCAGCGTCTGCAAAAACGCCCGCCACCACCCCAGCCTCCGCACCAGTCGCCCCCGCAGTCAAAGACCTTGCACGGTCAGACGCTTCAAAAAACACCGCCCAGACTCAGACCATGACCGAGTCCGTCAACGCGCGCCCCGTGGTGGCCCGCTTTGTGCCACGGCGGCCCCTTGTACCTCCGGTCGATTTACCGGCTGCAGCACCGTTGGAAGTCCCCCCAAAAACGCCCACCCTAGCCTCGTCGGCAGCGGCGCCAACGAAGAGCGTCACGGCCAGTCAGGCAACAGCCCCCAAGCTAAAGCAGAAGTCATCTGCAGCTGAAAAAGCAGGCGATGAAAAGAATTTTTACGTCAATGTGGGTTTATTTGCGCAAGAGCAGAACGCACACCAGACCCACACCAAGTTAGTGAGCGCAGGCCTGCCAGCCGAAGTCAAGGAACTCAACATGACCAACGGCACACGCATCCGCGTGCGTGTCGGTCCTTTTGCCAGCGAATCCAAAGCAAACGCTGCGGCCAAAAAAGTTCGCCAGCTCAAACTGGATGCCATCGTCACCCAGCTTTAATGAATGAGTGGGTCGACGCTTATGGCTTGGGGTGGGTCTTGAGATAGTCGTGAATCACTTCTGACACCCGTTCCAGCTTTTGCATCGCCTCAGGCACGAACTTCGTCAAAGGGTGCGCGGCCCGGTATTTCTCCATGAAATCCTCAAGCGACTCATGCTTGTCGGCAGGCAGTCTGGCATCCATTTCTTTCTTGGTGCTGTAGGCGTGCTGTTGGCGCAGTTCTGCCGCCAGTTCCCGCACATGGGCGGCCAGGATCAAATCTTGTGTTCTCATCATCTGTCCAATCTATGAGTTGGTTGTAAAAACTATTATGGCGCTCAGCGTGTTGGGCACGCGAGAATTCGAGCATCCCTGACGTATATTTAAATGGCAAAACTTAGCATCAGCAATGCCATGAGTCCTGAATATCAAAAAAATGGGGCTGAAATGAAAAACAATTTAACCGTTTTGGCCATCCTCACCAGCAGTTGGCTGGCGGGTTGCGCACCTCAAGGCCCGATCCACGTTGGCTTCATTGGCGGTTTGTCTGACCGTAATTCCGACAACGGTCAAGCCGGGCAAAACGGGGTGATTCTGGCGGTGGAGCAATTCAACCGGGCGGG
>CAJAFJ010000059.1 GCA_903938955.1 uncultured beta proteobacterium
ACGGCACCTTTGTCGTCACTGTGATTGTGTTTTTGGCAATCCCCGGCCCCGGCAATCTGGCCCTGGTCACCAGCACCAGCAAGGGTGGAATAGCCGGTGGACTGGCGGCCACCTTTGGCGTCATTCTGGGCGACCAGGTGCTGATGTGGTCGGCCGTGGCCGGTGTGGCAGCCTTGCTGATCGCCTATCCGGAGGCCTTTTCGGCCGTGCAATGGTTTGGCGCCGCCTACCTGGCCTGGCTGGGCGTGAAGATGCTGCTGGCCAAACCCGGCGCTGCTCCGGTCATCAACATCAAGCCACGCCACTACCTGCGCCAGGCGCTGATGATCACCTTGCTCAACCCCAAGGCCATCCTGTTTTACATGGCCTTCTTCCCGCTGTTTGTGGACCCGGTGCGCCAGCAGGGCCTGATCACCTATGGCTTCATGGCCGCGACCATCGCCGCGCTGACTTTTGCCTACGGCCTGGGCGCCACGCTGCTGACGCACTTTCTGGCTGAGCGCGTGCGCGCCAACCCCCTGATCGGTCGGGTGCTGGAGAAAGTGGCTGGACTGTTCCTGGTCGGCTTTGGCATCAAACTGGCACTCTCCAAATGACAGACGCAGCACTGAACGCCACACCGGCAGGGAACATCCAACGCATGGCCAAAATATTCTGTATTGCCAACCAAAAGGGTGGGGTGGGCAAGACCACCACCACCGTCAATCTGGCGGCCGGTCTGGCCAAGGTCGGGCAGCGCGTGCTGATGATTGACCTGGACCCGCAGGGCAATGCCACCATGGGTTCCGGCGTGGACAAGCGCAAGCTCGAACTCACGGTCTACGACGTGTTGCTGGAGTCGGCAACTATCACTGAGGCGCGGGTGCAAAGCGACAAGCTCAAGGATGCGGGTTGCAGCTACGACATCTTGGGCGCCAATCGCGAACTGGCCGGGGCCGAGGTGGAACTGGTGGAAGTGGAGCGACGCGAGCGCCGCCTCAAGGCTGCCATTGCTGCCGTGCAGACCGAATACGACTTTGTGCTGATCGACTGCCCGCCCTCGCTCTCCATGCTGACGCTCAACGGCCTGTGCTGCGCCCATGGCGTGATCGTGCCCATGCAGTGCGAATACTTTGCGCTCGAAGGCCTGACCGACCTGGTCAACACCATCAAGCAGGTCAAGGCCAATCTGAATGACGACCTGCAGATCATTGGCCTGCTGCGCGTGATGTTTGACCCCCGCATCACCCTGCAGCAGCAGGTCAGCGACCAGCTCAAGGCCCACTTTGCCGACAAGGTCTTCAACACCGTGATTCCGCGCAATGTGCGCCTGGCCGAAGCACCCAGCTATGGCGTGCCGGGGGTGGTGTTCGACATTCACTCCAAGGGCGCGCAGGCCTTCGTGGCCTTTGCCCAGGAGATGGTGGCGCGCATCGGGACGATGTAATCCATCGCCTGCAGAAACCAGTCAATTGCTATCTAATTCATAGCGCTGAACGCAAGCCCCAAAGCCCATGCCACCCTCCAACATCCTGATCCTGCCCGGCTGGCAAAGCTCCGGCCCTGCCCATTGGCAAAGCCGCTGGGAGGCGCTGTACGGCGATGTGCGCGTCGAACAGCACGACTGGATGCGCCCATTGCGCGGCGACTGGATCGCGCGCCTGGAAGACGTTCTGCTGTCGCAGACCGGCCCCAGCATTCTGGTGGCGCACAGCCTGGGTTGTCTGTTGACGGCAGCATGGGCCTCGCATTCGCGCAACACCCATCTGGTGGCGGGTGCCCTGCTGGTGGCGCCGGGCGACCCGGCGCGCGAAGAGTTGCAGTCCGTGCTGAAAAGCTGGACGCCGGTGCCGTCCAACAAGCTGCCGTTCCCAAGCCTTTTGCTGGGCAGCCGGAACGACCCCTATTGCACGTTTGAGCGTGCCCAAGGCTTTGCCGGGGCGTGGGGCTCGGAGTTCATCGACTACGGTGCACGGGGCCATATCAATGCCGAGTCCGGCCTGGGTGACTGGCCTGAAGGCCGGGCCCTGCTGGCCCGCCTCAGCGACAGCCAAGCCACAACCAACCCAGCCAACCCGAACTAAAAAGGAAAACAAACATGGTCACCAAGAAACCCAAGGGACTGGGCATGGGTCTGGAAGCATTGCTGGGCCCCAAGGTCAAGGAAGCCATCAACCTGGACGGCAGCGCCGCTGCGCCCGATCTGCCCAGCACCCTGGCGCTGGATGACATGGTGGCCGGCCAGTACCAGCCGCGCACGCACATGGACGAGGGCGCCCTGTACGAGTTGGCCGAGAGCATCAAGGCCCAGGGCATCATGCAGCCGATTTTGGTACGCCGCCTGACGGACGAGCAGGCCTTGGCCAAGCGCCAGGCAGCGGACCCGACGGGTGCTGCCAGTGGCGGCACCGTGCGCCCCTTGTACGAAATCATTGCCGGTGAGCGCCGTTTCCGCGCCGCCAAGCTGGCCGGCCTGGACAGCGTGCCGGTGCTGGTGCGTGACGTGCCCGATCAGGCGGCGGCCGCCATGGCGCTGATCGAGAACATGCAGCGCGAGGACCTGAATCCGCTGGAAGAAGCGCAAGGCCTGCAGCGTCTGATCAAGGAATTCGGCCTGACCCATGAGACCGCCGCCCAGTTCCAGCGTGCAGGGCTTGAGTTTCTCGGCGGCCAGCTTGCCGACCTCCTTGCCGACCGCGGAACTGCCGGTGAAGGTGTACTTGTCCACCAGGGGATTGGCGGTCAGCGCACGTCCGGTCTCCGCCCCACCGGGCACCACCGACAGCACACCCTCGGGCAGGCCGGCCTCGGCGAACACCTCGGCGAGCGCGTTGACACTCAGCGGGGTCTCGGCGGCGGGCTTGAGCACCATGGTGCAGCCCGCGAGCAGTGCCGGGCCAAGTTTGTTGCACGCCAGGAACAGTGGGACGTTCCAGGCCGCGACCGCACCGACGACGCCGATCGGCTCGCGCAGCACCAGGGTTTGGCCATAGATCCCGTCGCGGATGTCCGACCAGGTGAACTTGTCCGCGGCCGTGGAGTAGTACTGCAGGCCCGAGATGGCCGCCCCGTACTGCATCATGTCGACGATCATCTGCGGTTGGCCGGTCTCGGCCTTGAGCAGAGACTTGA
>CAJAFJ010000060.1 GCA_903938955.1 uncultured beta proteobacterium
CCAAACTGATTGAAACCCTGGGCGACGAGCTGTACCAGGCCATGGTGACCCAAACCGTGGTCGACCCGCTCACCAGTCGCCACCCCGACATCACCATCGAGAACGCCTACCACGTTCAGCAGCGCATGCTCCTCAACCGCATCCAGGCCGGTGAGCGCATCGTGGGCAAAAAAATCGGCGTCACCTCGGCGGCGGTGATGAACATGCTGGGCGTGTACCAGCCTGATTTCGGTTACCTGCTCGACGGCATGATCTACAACGAAGGCCAGTCGATCGACATCTCCACGTTGATCCAGCCCAAGGCCGAGGGCGAGATTGCCTTCATCCTGAAAAAAGACCTGATGGGCCCCGGCATCAGCAACGCTGACGTGCTGGCCGCCACCGAGTGTGTGATGCCCTGCTTCGAGATCGTCGACTCGCGCATCCGCGACTGGAAAATCAAGATTCAGGACACCGTGGCCGACAACGCCTCGTGCGGTGTCTTTGTGCTGGGTGACCGCGCCGTCGACCCGCGTCGCATCGACCTGTCCACCTGCGGCATGGTGCTGGAAAAAAATGGCGAAATCATCGGCACCGGTGCCGGCGCTGCGGCCCTGGGTTCCCCTGTGAACGCGGTGACCTGGCTGGTCAACACCCTGGGCCACCTGGGCATCGGCATGAAAGCCGGCGAAGTGATCTTGTCCGGCGCGCTGGCGGCCATGTCGCCGGCCAAGGCGGGCGACAACTTCCGCGTGTCGATCGGTGGCCTGGGCAATTGCTCGGTGCGCTTCGCTTAAACACGCCGCCGTCACCATGGCCACAGCCGCTCATCCCTCCGCCAGTGCCGTCACCGTGCTGGTGTCACGCCGTGTCAAGCCTGGCCATGAGGCGGCGTTTGTCCACGCCGCCGATGCCATGACGGCCGCGGCCCGGCAGTTTGCGGGCCACCTGGGCGGGCAAATGGTGCACCCGGAGGCCGAGGCGGATGAGGCGGAGCGCAACCTGTACCACACGGTGTTTGCCTTTGATACCCCCGCGCATTTGCAAGCCTGGCAAACCTCGCCCGAGCGCACCCGCTGCCTGCAGGCGCTGGCCCCGCACACCCTGAGCAGCAGCCCGCTGCGCGAGGTCAGCGGCCTCGGTCATTGGTTGACCCCGGCCGGTGCCACTGCGCACCAACCGCCACCGCGCTGGAAAGTGGCGCTGGTGACTTGGCTGGGCATCTGCCCCACGGTGTATGCGCTGTTTTTGGTCGTGGCTCCGTTGCTGGCCGACTGGCCGCTGTTGCCGCGTGTGATGGTGATCACCGCGCTGGTGGTGCTGCTCATGACCTGGCTGGTGGCGCCCCGGCTCACCAGTTGGCTCAAACCTTTTTTGTACCCGCCTGCGCGCGACAACACCTGACAAGGACTCTGTATGGATCTGTTACTCAAAGGCAAACGTGCCTTGATCACCGGCTCAACCTCGGGTATTGGTTTCGCTACCGCCCGCGAGCTGGCCCTTGAGGGGGCTCATGTGATTCTCAATGGCCGTGACTCGGGCCGGTTGGCCAGCGCGGTCGGGCGCATCCAGGCGGAGGTTACGGACGCGCGGGTGGACGGTGTTGCCGCCGATTTGTCCACCGCCGCTGGTTGCCAGCAATTGCTGGATGCCGCTGGTGAACTTGACATTCTGGTCAACAACCTCGGCATCTTCGAGCCCAAGCCCTTCGAGCAGATTGGCGATGACGACTGGACGCGCTTTTTCGAAGTCAACGTGATGAGCGGTGTGCGCCTGTCGCGCCACCACTTGCCACGCATGAAGGCGCGCAACTGGGGCCGCATCGTATTCATCTCCAGTGAGTCCGGCATTTGCCCACCGGCGGAGATGGTGCATTACGGCATGAGCAAGTCGGCCCAGCTGTCGGTGTCGCGCGGCATGGCGGAAACCTGCATCGGTACCGGTGTCACCGTCAACAGCGTGCTGCCCGGCCCGACCCGCACCGAAGGCGTGGGTGAGTTTTTTGCCACGCTGGCCCGCGATGCGGGTAAATCGCCGGAGCAAACCGAGCACGACTTCTTCAAATTTGCCCGTCCCACCTCGCTGCTGCAGCGCTTCATCGAGCCAGCTGAAATCGCCGCCATGGTCACCTACGTCTGCAGTCCGCGTTCTTCCGCCACCAATGGCGCTGCGCTGCATGCCGAAGGCGGCGTGGTGCGTTCACTCATTTAATTTAACTGACGGAGTTTTCATGCAAAAAATCAAATGCGCCCTCATCGGTCCCGGCAATATCGGCACCGACCTGCTGGCCAAGTTGCAGCGCAGCCCGGTGCTGGAGCCGGTCTGGATGGTGGGCATTGATCCCGAGTCCGACGGCCTCAAGCGCGCCCGCGAGATGGGCATCAAAACCACCTCTGATGGCGTGGATGGTCTGATTCCCCACATTCTGGCCGATGGCGTGCAGATCGTTTTTGATGCCACCAGTGCCTACGTGCACGCCGACAACAGCCGCAAGGTCAACGCCCTGGGCGCGTTGATGATCGACCTGACGCCAGCCGCCATCGGCCCGTTTTGCGTGCCACCGGTCAACCTGATTGAACATGTCGGCAAGGGCGAGATGAACGTCAACATGGTGACTTGTGGTGGCCAGGCCACCATCCCGATGGTGGCGGCGGTGAGCCGCGTGCAGCCGGTGGCCTACGGCGAAATCGTCGCCACCGTGTCCAGCAAGTCCGCCGGTCCCGGCACGCGCAAGAACATTGACGAATTCACCCGCACCACCGCCAGCGCGGTCGAGAAGGTGGGTGGTGCCAAAAAAGGCAAGGCCATCATTATTTTGAACCCGGCCGAGCCGCCGCTGATCATGCGCGACACCGTGCACTGCCTGACCGAGACCGAACCCGATCAGGCCAAGATCACCGAGTCGATCCACGCCATGATCAAAGAGGTGCAAAAGTACGTGCCCGGCTACCGGCTGGTGAACGGCCCGGTGTTTGACGGCAACCGCGTTTCTGTCTTTCTGGAAGTCGAAGGCCTGGGCGACTACCTGCCCAAATACGCCGGCAACCTTGACATCATGACGGCCGCCGCCGCCCGCACGGCAGAAATGTTTGCCGAGGAAATCCTTGTGGGTCGGCTCACGCTCAAAGCCATCGCCGCCTGAACCCCCTAGGAGAACTGACATGACTTTACAAGGCCAAAAAATCACCCTTCACGACATGACCCTGCGTGACGGCATGCACCCCAAGCGCCACTTGATGACGCTCGACCAGATGAAAAGCATCGCCTGCGGCCTGGACGCCGCCGGCATCCCGCTGATCGAAGTCACCCACGGTGACGGTCTCGGTGGTTCCTCCGTCAATTACGGCTTTCCGGCGCACTCCGACGAGGAATACCTGGGTGCCGTTATTCCGCTGATGAAGCAGGCCAAAATCTCGGCGCTGCTGCTGCCCGGCATCGGTACCGTCGACCACCTGCTGATGGCCAAAGACCTGGGCGTCAACACCATCCGCGTGGCGACCCACTGCACTGAGGCGGATGTGTCAGAGCAGCACATCACCAAAGCGCGTGCGCTGGGCATGGACACGGTCGGTTTCCTGATGATGGCGCACATGGCCAGCACCGAGAAGCTGGTGAGCCAGGCGCTGCTGATGCAAGGCTACGGGGCCAATTGCATCTACGTGACCGACTCGGCCGGCCACATGCTGCCCAACGATGTGAAGGCCAAACTCGGTGCGGTGCGCGCGGCGCTCAAGCCCGAGACTGAACTCGGCTTTCACGGCCACCACAACCTCGCCATGGGCGTGGCCAATTCGATTGCCGCGATTGAAGTCGGTGCCACCCGCATCGACGCGGCGGCCGCTGGCCTGGGCGCGGGCGCCGGCAACACGCCGATGGAAGTGCTGGTATCGGTGCTCGACCTGATGGGCATCGCCACTGGCGTCGACGTCTACAAGATTCAGGACGTGGCCGAAGACCTGGTGGTGCCGATCATGGACTTTCCGATCCGCATTGACCGCGACGCGCTGACCCTGGGTTACGCCGGCGTCTATGGCTCGTTCCTCTTGTTTGCCAAGCGCGCCGAGAAGAAATACGGCGTGTCCGCCCGCGACATTCTGGTCGAAATGGGCCGGCGCGGCATGGTCGGCGGTCAGGAAGACATGATTGAAGACACCGCCATGACGCTGGCCCGCCAACGCAAACAAGCCTAAACCTTACCCCACAACTCAACCGCGTTAGCCCGGCATTTGTCGCCGGGTCCGCAACGACAAGGAAACCTCATGAAACTCGATACCAACACCATCAACGCCTTGGCCGATCTGCTGGAAGGCTGCCAGCTGGAACAAAAAGACACGCCCAAAATCACCGACGACTACCCCGAGATGGACTGGGATGATGCCTATGCGATCCAGAACGAAATCCGCCGCCGCAAGCTGGCGCGTGGGCGCACCATCGTCGGCCTCAAAGCCGGCCTGACCTCGCACGCCAAGATGAAGCAAATGGGCGTCAGCACCCCGGTGTTTGGCTTCATGACCGACGACTATGTGGTCGCAGACGGCGGCGAGTGCAAGGTGAGCGAATTGATTCACCCCAAGGTTGAGCCTGAAATCGCCTTTGTCACCAAGGCCGAGTTGCGCGGCCCCGGTTGCCACATTGGTACCGTGCTGGCGGCTACCGACTTTGTCATGCCCGGCATCGAGGTGATTGACAGCCGTTACCGCGACTTCAAGTTCGACCTGAAAAGCGTGGTGGCCGACAACACTTCGGCGGCGCGTTTTGTGGTCGGCGGCCAGCCGATGAGTGTGAATGATTGCGACCTGCGCACCGTGGGCGTGGTGCTGGAAAAGAACGGCGTGCCGGTGGCCTTTGGCGCCGGTGCCGCCGTGATGGGCCACCCGGCCGCCGCTATTGCAGCCCTGGCCAACCTGCTGGCCGAGCGCGGTGAGTGCATTCCGGCCGGTACCTTGATTCTGTCCGGTGGCATCACCGAAGCGGTGGCGGTGCAAGCCGGTGACAACGTGACGCTGCGCGTGCAAGGCATGGGCAGCACCAGCATCCGTTTTGTTTAAGCCCTTCAACCTCAGGAGAACACCATGCCATTCGCCCAGATTTACATGATGGAAGGCCGCACCGAAGAGCAAAAGCGTGCGGTGATCGAGAAAGTCACGGCCGCGCTGGTCGAAGCGGTCGGGGTTCCTATCGCCACCGTGCGCGTGATGATTCACGACATGCCCAAGGAAAACTGGGGCATTGCCGGCATCAGCGCCAAAGACCTCGGGCGCTAGGGCCTGACCGCCGCCACGCTACCGCACCCCCATCAGCCTTCATTACCCGGACTCTTTGTATGTCATCAACGCAAAATATCGTCAACTCGTTCACGCAGGAAGAAGGTGAAATTCATCTTGGCGGCATCGACGCCCTGGTGCGCCTCACCGTCGATCAGGTGCGTTGTGACGCGCGTCGTGGTCTCAAAACCGGCATGTTTGTTTCGGGCTACCGGGGCTCACCCGTGGGGATGCTCGACGCGGCCTTGATCAAGCAGCAAAAACTGCTGCTGCACAACAACATCCATTTTGTTGATGGCATCAACGAGGATTTGGCGGCAACCGCGGTCTGGGGCACGCAGATGCTGCACACCGTGGGCAAGCAAAAATTCGACGGCGTCACCGGCATGTGGTACGGCAAGGCGCCGGGCGTGGACCGCAGCGGGGATGCGCTCAAGCACGCCAACTACACCGGTATTGGTAAGAACGGCGGCGTGCTGGCCGTGGTGGGTGACGACCCCAGTTGCAAATCGTCGTCTCTCGCCAGCCAGTCCGAGCCGATGCTGTACCACGTCGGCATGCCGTCGCTGTACCCGGCCAATGTGCAGGAAATTCTCGACCTGGGCCTGCACGGCTACCAGATGTCACGCCTGGCGGGCCTGTGGGTCGGCATGAAGATCGTGACCAATGTGGCCGATGGCAGCGGCACGGCGCAGGTGTCCCCCGAGCGCCTGAACTTTGTCACGCCCGACCTGATGTTCGACGGCAAGGCCTTCACGCCGAACATGAACCTGGGCATGAACGTGCGCGCCGAAGCGCTGGAAATGGAGCAGTCGCTCTACACCCGCCGGCTTGAAGTGGCCAAGCGCTATGCCCGCGAGAACAAGCTCAACAACGTGGTGTTCGAGAACCGCGATGCCTGGCTCGGCATCATCACGGCCGGCAAGACCTACAACGACCTGAACCAGGCCTTTCTGGAGATGGGTCTGGACGCCGCTGCGCTGCGCCACTACGGGGTGCGTATCCTGAAAATGGGCATGCTGTTTCCGATGGAGCCGACCGTGGTGCGCGAGTTTGCGCAAGGTCTGGAAGAGATTTTTGTCATTGAAGAAAAACGCCCCTTCCTGGAGATGTTCGCCAAGAACGTGCTTTACGGCACGGCCAACGCGCCGCGCATCGTCGGCAAGTTCGACGAGGAAGAGAAGGAACTTCTGCCGCATTACGGCGAGTTTGAATCCGACGTGATCGTGCGCGCGCTCTTGAAGCGCATGTCGCGCAAGGCACGCATTGAGTCGGCTGAAAATTGGCTCAAGCGCCTGGACGAAGTCCATGCCCGCACCAAGTTACCCACCACCAACCGCACCGCCTGGTACTGCTCGGGTTGCCCGCACAACAGCTCGACCACGGCGGTCGAAGGCAGCATCGTGTCGGCCGGTATTGGTTGCCACACGATGGCGATGTGGATGAAGCGCAATGTCGTCATGGGCACCCACATGGGGGCCGAGGGTGCGCAGTGGATCGGCATGGCGCCGTTCACCGACACAGAGCACATTTTCCAAAACATGGGTGATGGCACCTACGCCCATTCGGGCAGCCTGGCCATTCGCTACGCGGCCTCGACCCATAGCAACATCACCTTCAAGCTGCTGCGCAACGCCCACACCTCGATGACCGGCGGCCAGGAGATCATGGGCGCCAATTCGGTGTTCCAGATGGTGGCAGACCTGTTGGCTAACGGCGTCAAACGCGTCATCGTCACCACCGATGAGCCCGAGAACTTTGGCGGCGTGAGCCTGCCTAGCGGCACTGAGGTCTGGCACCGGGACCGGCTTGATGAAGCGCAACGCGTGCTGGCGGCCACCAAGGGCACCACCGTCTTGCTGCACGACCAGGAGTGCGCGGCCGAACTGCGCCGTGCGCGCAGCCGTGGCAAGGCCGAGGAACCGGCTGAAGTCATCGTCATCAACGAGCGCGTCTGTGAAGGCTGCGGCGACTGCGGCGTCAAATCCAACTGCATGAGCGTGGAGCCGGTCCAGACTGAATTCGGTCGCAAGACACGCATCCACCAATCCTCGTGTAACAAGGACTTCAGCTGCGTCAAGGGTTTTTGCCCCTCGTTCCTAACCATCACGCCCAACCCGGCCCCCGCGACGGAGGGCAAGAAAAAGAAGAAAGGCCGCATTCCGGCGCTCGACCGGGTCTTGCCCGTCCCGCTCAACAAGGTGGACGACAGCCTGGGCTTTGGCATCCATGTCATGGGCATCGGCGGCACCGGCTCGGTGACGGTGGTGGCGACGCTGGCCAAAGCGGCGCGCCTTGAAGGCAAACACGTCATTGGACTGGATCAAACCGGGCTGGCACAAAAGGGCGGCGCGGTGATCTCTGACATCAAGATCACCCATGAACCGTTCAAAGGCGCCAACAAAATCTCTGACGGCCGCGCCGACCTGTACCTGGGCTTCGATATTCTGAATGCGACCGATCCGAAGAACCTCGACAAATGCGGCAAGGAGCGCACCATCGCCGTGGTCTCCACCACGCAAACGCCTACCGGCCAGATGATTGCCGACCGGCACACGCTGTTCCCGGCGGTGCGCGGTCTGGTGGCCGGCATCAACCGTGTCACGCGGGAAGAAAACAATGTGTTCCTGGACGGCCAAGCCATGGCCGAAGGCCTGTTTGGCGACGCGATGGCGACCAACAACTTCATGGTCGGCGTCGCCTTTCAGGCGGGCACCATTCCCTTGAAGGCCGAATCGATTGAGGCTGCCATCCAGAGTTCTGGTGTGGCCGTCGACATGAGCCTGGCGGCCTTCCGCTGGGGCCGCATGGTGGTGGTGGACCGCGCTTTTGTCGAAGCCGAGATTGCCCGTCACCAGGCCGGCTCGTCGGTGCTGTCGTTGCCCGCCGTGACGCCGTTGTCGACCGCGGCGCGCACCCTGATTGACGACATCGGTGCCCAAGGCGAAACACGCCGTTTGCTCGAAGTGCGGGTTCCCGACCTGATCGACTACCAGGACGCAGCCTATGCCAAGCGCTACGCCGACGTGGTGAAGCGTGTGGTGCTCGCTGAGCAAAAAGTGGCCCCAGGGCAAACCGTCTTGAGCGAGGCAGCCGCGCGTTACGTGTACAAGCTGATGGCCTACAAGGACGAGTTTGAAGTCGCCCGCCTGCACGCCGACCCGGCGTTTCTGGCCCAGCTTGACGCGCAGTTCGAGCACGGCTACAGCGTCAAGTACAACCTGGCGCCACCGATGTTGTCTCAGCGCGACCCGGCCACGGGTGAACTGACCAAGCAACAGTACGGCAGCTGGATGGGCACCGCCTTCAAGTGGCTGACCAAGTTCAAAGGGCTGCGCGGCGGTGTGCTGGACATCTTTGGCAAGACTGACGAGCGCCGCCATGAACGCCAGTTGATCGAGGACTACATCGCGCTGCTGGACCAGATTGCGTCCGGCCTGAACGCCGCGAACTTTGATGCCGCCGTGGCCTTGGCCAGCGTGCCCGACGAGATTCGTGGCTACGACGTGGTCAAGGCCCGCAGTGTTGAGGCGGCCAAGCTGCTGCAGGCGCAGCGACTGCAGGAATTTCACCAGCCGGTCGCCGTGAAGCTGGCGGCTTGAGGCCAGACCACAGATCGCCCCCTTTTTTTTAACAGCCGGCAATGACCGGTCCACCCCAGGAGACAAGCACCATGACAATTTCTCACATTTCCCGTCGCGCCGCCATCGCCGCCGCCGTGGCGTCTTTGGCCATGCCCATGGCCATGGCGCAGGCACCGGCCAAAATCAAGGTCGGCCTGATGCTGCCAGCCACCGGCACCTACGCCGCGTTGGGCACGGCCATTGAAAACGGCTTCAAGCTCTACCTGACCGAACAAGGCGGCAAGCTGGGTGGCCGCGAGGTCGAGTTCTTCAAGGTCGACGATGAATCGGACCCATCCAAAGCGATTGACAACGTCAACAAGCTCATCAAGCGCGACAACGTGGATGTGCTGGTGGGCAGCGTTCACTCGGGCGTGGCCATGGCCATGGCCAAAGTCGCCAAGACCACGGGCACGCTCATGATCAACCCCAATGGCGGTGCTGACGCGATTACCGGCGCCATGTGCGCGGTCAATATTTTCCGCAGCAGTTTCAGCAGTTGGCAGCCAGGCTATTCCATTGGCCAGGCCATGGCGGCCAAGGGCCACAAGACCGCGGCCTCCATCACCTGGAAATACGCTGCTGGCGATGAAATGGCCAAGGGCTTCAAGGAAGGTTTTGAGAAGGCGGGTGGCAAGGTCACCAAAGAGCTGACCCTGCCTTTCCCTAATGTGGAGTTTCAAGCGCTGTTGACCGAAATTGCTGCAACCAAACCCGATGCCGTGTTCTCGTTTTTTGCCGGCGGCGGTGCCGTGAAGTTCGTGAAGGATTACGCCGGGGCCGGTCTGAAGAAAAAAATTCCCCTGTTTGGCACCGGCTTCCTGACCGATGGCACGCTGGATGCGCAAGGTGCCGATGCCGAGGGCGTCTTCACTTCGCTGCACTACGCCGACGGCTTGAACACCCCGCGTGACAACGCCTTCCGCCTGGCCTACGCCAAAACCTTCAAGATGCAGCCCGACGTGTATGCGGTGCAAGGCTACGATGCGGCCCAGATGCTGGGCGTGGGTCTGACTGCGGTCAAGGGCGACGCGAAGAACGCAGCGGGCATTTCTGCCGCGTTGACCAAGGCCACCATCGACAGCCCACGCGGCAAATTCACCATCTCCAAGGCGCACAACCCAATTCAGGACATGTACCTGCGCCAGGTCTCTGGCAAGGAGAACAAGGTGGTCGGCATCGCCAGCAAAGCGCTGGAAGACCCGGCCCGCGGCTGCCGCATGTAATTTTGGCTCCTAGCTCCTACATCAGCCCTTCCCCGACGGGGAAGGGCGCCAAGCGGAAATCAATATGGACTTAACAACCTTTCTCATTCAGTGCCTGAATGCGGTGCAGTACGGCTTGCTGCTGTTTCTCGTCGCCTCGGGGTTGACACTGATCTTCGGCATCATGGGCGTGATCAATCTGGCCCACGGTAGCTTCTACATGATCGGCGCTTACATGGCCTACGCCTTGTCCCCCATCGTGGCCGGCACCTTTGGCGGCGGTTTTTTTGCCGTGCTGGTGGTCGGCCTGGTGCTGGCTGTGCTGCTCGGCTATGTGCTGGAGTGGGCGTTTTACAGCTACCTCTACGACCGTGAGCATCTGCAACAGGTGCTGATGACCTACGGGCTGATTCTGGTGTTTGAGGAACTGCGCAGCCTGCTGGTCGGCGACGAGGTGTATGGCGTGCCAGTGCCGGAGTTGCTGGCGGGCTCGCTGCAGCTGGGCGAGGTGATGACTTACCCGGTGTACCGGCTGTTTGTCTCGGCCGTCTGTTTGGCGCTGGCCGTGGGCATGTTTTTTGTGTTTACCCGCACCCGTCTCGGCATGATGATTCGCGCCGGGGCCAGCAACCGCGAGATGGTGCAGTCACTCGGCATCGACATCAAGTTTTTGTACCGCGTGGTGTTTGCCGCTGGCGTGGCAATAGCGGCACTGGCCGGCATGGTGGCAGCACCGGTGTCGTCGGTCTACCCCGGCATGGGCAACCAGGTGTTGATCATCTGCTTTGTGGTGGTGGTGATCGGTGGCATTGGCTCGATCAAAGGGGCGCTGGTAGCGGCGCTGATGATTGGCGTGGTGGACACCTTTGGCAAGGTCTTTTTACCGCAGGCCTCGGGCGTGCTGGTGTACCTACTGATGGCGGGCATCCTGTTGTGGAAACCCGATGGTCTTTTTAAAGCAGGTTGATGCAATGAATAACAACGAAACTTCCAAGCTCGTCTTTGTGGCGGTCTTTTTTGTCGCGCTGGCAAGCTTCCCCTTGCTCAGTGGCAACTTTGGCATTGATCTGGTGAGCAAGATCATGATCAACGCCATATTTGCCCTCAGCCTGGAGCTGATTGTGGGTGGGGCCGGGCTGGTGTGCTTTGGCCAGGCCGCGTTCTTTGGCATTGGCGCGTACATGGCGGTGCTGCTGTCGTCAGACAGTGAACCCGCTTCGCTGTTGTGGCTGTTGCCGGCTGCGGTGCTGGCCGCCGGGCTGTATGCGCTGGTGGTCGGGGCGTTGTCGCTGCGCACCAAAGGCGTGTACTTCATCATGGTGACGCTGGCGTTTGCCCAGATGGCCTATTTTGTCGTGCACGACACGCCCTTGGGCGGTGGCTCGGACGGCATCTACTTGAACATCAAACCGGTGCTGGGCAGCGTGCTGAACCTGGACTCGCCGATGACGATGTACTTCTTCACCCTGGCTTGCCTGGTGGGGGTGTTCGGCTTTTTGGCGGTGTTGCTGCGCTCGCGCTTTGGTCGGGCACTGGCGGGCATCCGGGTTAATGAGCAGCGCATGCGTGCCACCGGTTTTTCGACCTACCCGTACAAGCTGGCGGCGTTCACCCTCTCTGGCGCCATTGCTGGCCTGGCGGGCTTTTTGTTTGCCGTGAAGGACGGGTTTGTCAACCCCGAGATGATGAGCTGGCACTTGTCGGGGGCCGTGCTGGTGATGATTATTTTGGGCGGGCTGGGGCATTTGCGCGGTGCGCTGATCGGTGCATTTGTCTTTGCCCTGCTACAGGAGCTGTTCAAGTCCGAGGCCATCTTTGGTGAATTTGCCAAGCATTGGCATCTGGGCTTGGGGCTGGTCATCATCGCCGCCGTGGCCCTGCTGCCGCATGGGCTGGTTGATCTGCCCGCGCAATTGCGTGCCCGTCTGGCCGGTGGCCTGGCGGGTGATTCAGGATGGGGTGGCGCCGCCACCAAGAAGGGATAAGCCATGAAGCAAACAGAAATTTTGCTGCGAGGCATCAACATCACGCGCCGCTGGGGCGGGCTGGTAGCGGTCAACGATGTGTCGATTGAGTTGGCGCGTGGCACCGTGCACGCGGTCATTGGCACCAACGGGGCGGGCAAGTCCACCCTGATCAATATGCTGTCGGGGGAGTTCCCACCCTCGACCGGCACCGTCGAACTGATGGGCAAGGACGTCACTGCCTGGCCGCAAGCGCGACGCGCCCGTGCCGGGCTGGGGCGCAGCTACCAGCGCAACACCATTTACCCCACGTTCAGCGTGTTCGAGAACTGCCGCCTGGCGGCACAAGCCGGTGCCCAAAAGCCCTGGCTCTGGTGGCAATCGGCCAACGCCTGCGCCTTCAGCACCAGCGCTGCGCGTGACGCCGCCACCCGCGCGGGCCTGGAGCACTTGCTGGACCGGGAAGCCGGCATGTTGTCGCACGGTCAAAAACGCCAGTTGGAAATTGCCATGTGCTTGGCCACCAAGCCCCAGGTGCTGCTGCTTGATGAGCCGCTGGCCGGCATGGGCGCCGAGGAAACCGAGCGCATGCTCAAACTGCTCGACGCGCTGCGCGCCGACCATGCCATCTTGCTGGTGGAGCACGACATGGATGCGGTGTTCCGCATTGCCGATGTCATCACCGTGATGGTCAACGGCATCCGAATAGCCTCGGGCGATGCTGACTTTATCCGTAACAGCCCGGAAGTGCGTCACGCCTATCTCGGGGAGGGACACTGACATGATAAATAACGACTTTTTGGTCGATGCCGCCGGCGTTCACGCTTGGTACGCCTCCAGCCATGTGCTGCACGGCATCGACATCCAGATCGCCCGTGGGCAAACCATGGGCTTGCTCGGGCGCAACGGCATGGGCAAAAGCACGCTGATCCGTACTTTGTTGGGCCATGTGACCCAACGCGAAGGCCGCATCACCTTGTTTGGGCAAGATGCCTCGCGCGCCAAACCGCACGAGGTGGCGCGCCTGGGCGTAGCCTATGTGCCCGAAGGCCGCGGGGTGTTTCCCAACCTGACGGTGCGCGAGAACCTGCTGATGTCCGCGCGCCCCGGGCGCGACGGCCGCAACGACTGGACCTATGACCGCGTCATGCACACCTTTCCACGCCTGACCGAACGCCTGACCAACATGGGTAACCAGCTGTCTGGCGGCGAACAGCAAATGCTGTCGATTGGGCGGGCGCTGATGACGCACCCGGAGCTGATCATTCTGGACGAAGCCACCGAAGGCCTGGCGCCCCTGATCGTGAATGAAATCTGGAACGTCATTGCCGACATCCGCGACAGCGGTATTGCCACGCTGATTGTGGACCGCGATTACCGCCGCGTGCTGGCGCACAGCGACCAGGCGATCGTGCTGCAAAAAGGCCTGGTGGAACTGTCCGGCCCGTCTGAACAGGTGGCGCTGGACCCGGCGCTACCCAAGCTGCTTGGCGTTTAACTCATTAAGGAATTTCAATATGTCATTAGCCGCCACGATCATCAGGGACGAACACCGGGCGCTGGCTTCAGTCGTCAAGGGCTTGCAGTTTCTGATTCAGGAAATTCAAAACCGGGGCCAAACGCCGGATTTCCCGCTGCTGCAGTCCATCGTCTCTTACATCGAGCAGTTTCCCGACAAACTGCATCACCCCAAAGAAGATCAGTACCTGTTTCCGGCCTTGCGTCAACGTCACCCGGAATCCGCAGCTGAGCTGGATATTCTGGAAGATGAGCATGCGCGCGGCACCGCTGTCACCGCGCGGGTGATGAAAAGCTTGCAAGACTACCAAGCTGACCAGAGTCACTTTGAAGCATTCGCCGACGCGGTAGACGACTACGCCAATTTCCATTGGGCCCACATGAGCCGGGAAGAAAACTTGATCTTGCCCCTGGCAGAAAAGTACCTGACGGCAGAGGACTGGGTGAGCATCAATGCCGCCTTCAAATCCAACAGTGACCCGTTAGTGGGCATCAACACCCAACGCGAGTTTCGTGAGCTGTTTCGCCGTCTGGTCAACCTGATTCCGGCGCCGCACGGCCTCGGTGCCGAGCGCCGGTAACGGCAAAGAACCGCGTCATTGCGAATGCAGTGACGCCATCCATGACTTCGGTGCTCTGAATTGTTGCGCACAGGCCGCTTTGCCATTGCCCTGGCAGAGCGGCCTTTTTGCGTTCAGAGCCGGGTGATGGGCGCCTGTGCGCCGAATCAGCGTAGCTTCAGCCCGCGCCGTACAACCACCGGTTTGCCACCGAGCCGTTTCTTGGTCATCCAGTGCGCCAGCGCCGAGTCCAGCTGATCCGCGTGCTTGGGAAACCAGTCGGCCAGTTGCGCCACCAGTTCACGGCAAATGGTGGCATCCCCTTGCGCCAGTAAACCTTGAACCTCATGGACTGACTTCATCACCGCCGCATGCTCGTCAATATGGCACTCTCTGGGCGGAAATTCGTTATCCACCATCAAGCCATTTTCCATGTCGAAATGACGCGCCAAATGTTCCGCAAACTGGTCCAGCAGCGCGGGCAGGGCGGCATCGTCGGCGCCTTGCAGGCGTCCGAGCAACGTGACGAACTCTTCATGCACGGCATCAATCGGGCCGTACCCAAGTAGAAATTCGTCGCCCCATTGCATCGGATCGGCGCTTGAGTGGGTATCGGGAGTTGTCATGGTCAGTGCTTTGTGTGCTTAACAAAAAACCCGCTGCAGCTATTGCCAGAGCGGGTTTTAAGAGTTTCTGACACTGTCTGAAACGAAATCTTGGTGGTGATAGGTGGATTTGAACCACCGACATCAGCATTATGAATGCTGCGCTCTAACCAACTGAGCTATATCACCAACAGTCCAAGATTATAGCGGTATGCGGGATCGAATTTTCAAAGGTTCTGGAAATTTGCTGTGCGTTTGTTGACAAACGCGTCCATGCCTTCTTTTTGGTCGGCGGTTGAGAACAGGGCATGGAACAGGCGGCGCTCAAAGTGGATGCCCTCGTGCAGTGAGGTTTCAAACGACTGGTTGACCGATTCCTTGGTCGCCATGGTGGCGATTTGTGAGAAGCTGCTGATCATCAGTGCTGCGCCCAAGGCTTCTTCCATCAGCTTCTCCAGCGGCACCACGCGGCTGACCAGTCCGGCGCGCTCGGCTTCGGTGGCGTCCATCATGCGGCCGGTCAGGGCCATGTCCATGGCTTTGGCTTTGCCGATCGCGCGCGGCAAACGCTGCGTGCCGCCCGCACCGGGGATGATGCCCAGCTTGATTTCGGGTTGACCAAAGCGTGCGTTGTCGGCAGCGATGATGAAGTCGCACATCATCGCCAACTCACAACCGCCACCCAGCGCAAAGCCGCTGACCGCAGCAATGACCGGCTTGCGCACCGAGCGAATGTGTTCCCAGTTGCGCGTGATGAAATTGATTTTGTAGGCTTCGGCAAAGTTCATCGTCGCCATGGCGCCAATGTCGGCACCGGCTGCAAAGGCTTTTTCGCTGCCCGTGATGATCATGCAGCCAATGGCTGGGTCGGCATCAAAGGCCAGCAGGGCTGCACCCAATTCGTCCATCAATTGGGCGTTGAGTGCATTCAGTTGCTTGGGGCGATTCAGTGTGATGATGCCCACTTTTTCAGCTTCGGTGCGGACGGTGATCATTTCAAAATTCATGGGGTTCTCCGGGATGGGGGTAAAAATTAACGGTCTTACGGGTTACTGAGCCACTGGCCCAGCAATTTTTGGTCTTGCACCGCCAGGCGCCAGGTGGTGACGGCGGGGGGGACGGTGAGTGCTAATGTTAATAAGCGTTTGTCGCGGGCCACCAGGGCGTTCACTTGGGTGGCTGACCCGGCGTAAAGCAACAAGTCGTCCAGCTTGCTGAGGCGCCAGCGGGTGAGCGTCTTGCCACGGCCGACCTCCAGGCCCAGCCATTCGTCCCCGGCGGCGAATCCGGCCCGTTCCGCCGCGCCACCGCGCAGCACGGTTTTGATCACCATGCTGGCACCCTCGGCCACCCGCACGCCCAGGCGCTGGGCGATTTGTGCTGGTTCTTCGTGAACGGCCAGGCCATGGGCTTCCAGCAGCGGCTTGAGCGGCAGTTCGGCCGTGCTGTGAACCCAGCGTGCGAGTTCTTTGGCAAAGGAGCGGCCAGAGAGTTTCGCCAGCACGGTGGACAAGTCGGCCTCCGTCATCGGTCCGCCCTGGCAGCGCAGCCACAGGGCGCGCATGACGGCGTCGAGCGTGGTGTGGCCTTCCTGGCGCAGCGTCAGGTCGAGGCACAGGGCGACCAGCGCGCCTTTGGTGTAGTAGCTCACCGTGGCGTTGGGCGTGTTTTCGTCCTGCCGGTAGTACTTGACCCAGGCGTCAAAACTGGCCTGGGCCACCGTTTGCACCTCGCGCCCCGGTGTTTGCAGTACCTGGTTGATGGTTTTGTTGAGCAGCTTCAGGTAGGTGGCGTCGTCAATCAGGCCGGCGCGGCGCAGCAGCAGGTCGTCGTAGTAGCTGGTAAAGCCTTCAAAAAACCAGAGCAGTTGGGTGTGATTTTCCTGAGCGTAGTCGTAGCGGGTGAATTCGGCCGGGCGCAGGCGTTTGACGTTCCAGGTGTGGAAGTACTCGTGGCTGATCAGGCCCAGCAGCGTGGTGTAGCCGTCGGATTTTTTTGTGGGTGTGGCGAGCGCCGTGCCGGTGCCGGGTTTGAGTGCCGGGTTGTCACACTGCGGTAAATCTTTGCGGTTGCAAATCAGCGCGGTCGAGTTGCGATGCTCCAGGCCGCCATAGCCGTCGTCCACGGCATTGAGCATGAAGAGGTAGCTCGTGTGGGGCGCTTTGTTTTTGGCGCGGGGACTGGTTTTGGCGCCATGCCAGAAAGCGATCTCGGCCTCGCAAATCGCCTGCGTGTCGGCCAGCAAGCGGGCGCCGTCAAAACTGGGTGCGGCCCCGGCCACGACAAAGGTGTGTGGGACGCCGCCCGCCACAAATGAGCCGCGCCAGAAGGCGCCCATTTCGACCGGGCAATCCACCAGCTCGTCGTAGTGATCGGCAAGATAGGTGCCAAAGCCGTTTTTTGTGATTTTTAAAGGTGTCAAGCCGGTGGCGACTTGCCAGTCGGACAGTGCCTTGTCAGCCACCAGCGTTACCGCGTGCGGAACGTTTTCTTGGCCATGCACTTGCAAAAACAGGCTGGTGCCGTTGAAAAAGCCCCGGCTGGCATCCAGCCACGCCGTGCGCACCGAGTTGTCGTAAGCGTAGACCTCGTAGCTCAGCACCAGCGTTTGGCCGGGCTGGCAGTCGGCTTGCCAGCTGCATTTGTCGAGCTGGGTCAGGGCCACTGCTTTGCCGCCCTGGCGCGCCTGCAGTCGCTGCAAGCTTTTAGAAAATTCGCGCACCAGGTAGCTGCCCGGAATCCACACCGGCAAGCTGACGCGCTGCAGCGCCTCGGGTTGGGCCACGGTCAGGGTGACGGCAAACAGATGAGCATGCAGGTCATGGACCTGCACTTGGTAGGCCAGTGCAGCGGTCGCCATCAGTTCTTGGTGGCGGTCAGGTGTTTCTCGACTTCAGCCGCGCCAATGGCCCCGGGCACGCGGGAGCCATCCACAAAAACGAGGGTCGGGGTGCCGGTGATCTTGTACTTGCGCCCGAGTTCTACATTGCGATCAATGGCGGCGGTGTCGCAGCTTGCGGCCTTGGGCTCTTGTTCGCGCACCATCCAGTCAAGCCAGGCTTTACTCTTGTCTTTGGCGCACCAGATGTTTTTGGATTTTTCGACCGAGTTAGGCCCGAGGATGGGGTACAGGAACATGTGAATCGTCACGTTGTCCACTTTTTGCAGGTCGCGCTCAAACTTTTTGCAATAGCCGCAGTTGGGGTCTTCAAACACCACCAGCTTGCGCTTGCCGTTGCCGCGCACGATGGTGAATGCATCCTTGATGGGTAGCGCGTCAAAGTTGATGGCCGTTAACTTGTCCACGCGCTCCTCGGTCAGGTTGCGGCGCTGTTTGGTGTCAATCAGGTTGCCCTGCACCAGGTAGTTGCCTTCGGCATCGGTGTAATAAATCTCTGTGCCGTTGACCCGGATTTCAAACAGGCCCGGGATCGGGCTTTTGCTGACCTCGTCGATTTTTTGCAGCTGGGGAATTCGCTCGCCCAGGTTTTTGCGAATGACCGCTTCTTGCGCGACGGCATTTAAACCCGCCAGCAAGCAGGCCGCCATCACGGTGGTCTTCAAAAATTTCAACATCATCGCATTCCTTATTTATTAAAACCCATGGCTTGGCGCGCGACCCATTGCTTGACCAAGCCGCTGCGCTCAAACCCCCTCATGCCCCAGTGGCGCACGGCCGCCCATGAGGCGCCATGTTGTGAAAACAACTGTTGCAGCCCATCCATCGCGGAGCCCAAGGTCGCGAGCTCGGCCTTGCGTGCGCGCTCGTAGCGTCGCAGCAATTTCGCATCCCCCACCGAGCGCCAGTACTCGCGCCCGTGCAGCACTTGGGCCAGCGCAGCTACATCACCCAAGCCCAAATTCAGACCTTGCCCGGCCAGCGGATGCACATTGTGCGCCGCGTCGCCCGCCAAGGCCCACGCCTTGCTGTCGTGTGCGCCCGTCCAACGGTCGGCTTGCGCCCGCTGCAGCGGCCAGGCGCCGCGCTCGCTGACCAGCGTGAGCTTGCCCAGGCAGCCTTCGCTGGCTTCGGTCAGTTCTTGACAAAACTCGACCGGGTTGTCTTGCATGAGCGAGGCCACCCGGCCATGTTGTACAGACCACACCACGGCAACAGAGTTCCCCTGCGGGCCGTCCAGCGGCAAGAAAGCCAGAATTTCGTCCTGCGTGAACCACTGGCGTGCCGTTTGGCCGTGCGGCGTTTCGCACCTCACCCGCGCCGCAATGGCGGTGTGGGGGTAGCGCGTCACCTCAAAATCAATACCGAACTCGGCGCGGGTGCTGCTGGCCTTGCCTTCACAGACCACGGTGAGCGTCGCGGGTTGGGGCGCGTCGAGCAATTGAATCTGCGGTTGAAAACGCAGCGCCTCGGCCAACTGGGCTTCCAGCACCGGCACATCCACAATCCAGGTCAGCCCCTGCACGTCAAGCTCGGTGGCGTTGAAATTCACCTCGCCACCGGCATCGCCCTTGACCTGCATGTGCAGCACTTCGGTGGCGTGCTCGGCATCAGGCCAACAGCGCACCGATTCGAGCAGGGCTTTGGAGGTGGCGTTCAGGGCATAAGCCCGCACATCGCCCGACCCGGATGCCGGCTTGGGGGCGTTTGCGTGGGCCAGGGAAACCAGTCCCACGCGCAGGCGGTCACGCGCCAGCAACAGGGCCAAGGTGCGGCCCACAATGCCGTCGCCGCGGATGCAAATATCAAGGGGTTGAGTCATGCTGCGGATTGTAGAAGGCCGCATGTGCCTTGGGGTCGGGTCAGGGCTTGCGGCTCCGATGTTGCCGCCGACCATGAGTCTTTTGTGTATCAGGATGCTTTTCGCGCAGTGCATCAATGGCCTGTGCCCCGGCAACAGACTGTCTATATATACTTGTCTCTAAATGTTCAAAATGACTGTTGAATACCTGTCGGACGAAAATATTATCAAGATCACAACGCTTGGTATTTTCGACCTTGCTGCGGATAGAGAACTGCTCGCTACAGGCATTTCTGCATCGCATCAATATGGATGCACGAATTTTCTTGTCGATCATCGATTTGTTGAGTTGAAATTGCGGCTGATGGATGTTGAGGATGTGCCCATGATCGCGGAAAGAGCGGGCTTGCCTTCTAACGCCTCAATCGCGCTACTGCACAACGACACGCCTAGGGCTAGAGAAATTTTCTCCTTTCTAGATGATGTTTCGTATTTAAATGGCGGGCCACGTCGCACGTTCACAGACGAAAAAGAAGCGATTGGTTGGCTGATCAGTCGCGGCGAAAAAGCCGGATCATCAATCTGATTGGGGCATTGATGAATTGGCAGATTGCCATTCAACGCCAGAGCCTTTCTTTCTCCCACAAGCTGCATACGTCTCAAGAACGCCATCGCGTGCGAACGAGCCTCATCCACCGTCATCAAAGGCCAGTGCCCCAGCATCATGCGGAACTGCTCCCCCGCCACACTGGTGGCAATCAAAAAGGTGCGTTTACGAGCATTCAGGCGCACACCAAACCCGCTTAAAACGCGGTCACGCAGGATGCGACCGTCGGTTGCTGTAGTTTTAAGCATCAGGGATTCACTGATCAGTACAATCGGCATCAGTTTCCCCTAGGCAAAACGAGGACAAA
>CAJAFJ010000061.1 GCA_903938955.1 uncultured beta proteobacterium
CGCGTGGCCTGATCAAGTACGCCACCGAAAACGCCATGGACAAAGGCTGGACCCAATCGCAAACCCTGCGCCACGTGCTGCGCCCCCGGGTGCTGATCTACACCGCCATTTTGGGCACCATCGTCCTGGCCATGGTGCTGAGCCTGTCCACGCGCACGCTGTTCAAGGTGAACGTGGTGCGCGACCGCGGCGTGATGGCGCGCGAGGTGGAAGACGGCAAGATCGAAAACGTCTACCGCTTGCAGGTGATGAACGCGACCGAAGCCACCCAGCGCTACAAAATCTCGGTGGAGGGCCTGACGGGCCTGGAGATCGCGTCCGAAGACGTGGTGACGATCGCCTCGACCGAAGCCCGCGTGTTGGCGGTGCGGGTCCGGGCACCGGCGGATGTGGCCGCGCCCGGTTCACACACAATGAAGTTTGAAATTCAGTCGCTGGATTCGCCGGGACATTTGACCGAAAAATCCATTTTCATGGTTCCCCGTTAAGGAGTGATATGTTGTCCAAAAAATTGATGTGGATCGCCTGGCCCGCTTTTCTGATGGCCGGTGTCCTGGAAATGGTGGTGTTTGCGCTGGTCGACCCGCAAGACCTGCGCTGGTATGGCCAACCGCTGGCGCTGTCCCGTGAGGGTGTTTACACCGTGGCTTTTTTTGTCTTCTGGATCATTGCCATGCTCTCCAGCGCGCTGACCACGCTGCTGGCGATCTCCCCCTTTGAAGTGAACCACTGCCCGGTGTCGCCCGACAACCGGCCTGATGGCTGCGGCAAGTAAAAACCGCTGCAGCGCAGGCTATATCATTACTAAGCAAAAAGAGGATTCGCATGAAAACAGCCCACGATCTCGTCATGGCCGCCAAGGCCCGAATTCAGGAAATTTCTGTGGCCGAGGCTGATTTGGTCATTCAGGAGGCCGACGTTTTAATCGACGTGCGCGAGGCCGACGAATTCGCCGCCGGTCACCTGCCCGGCGCGATCCACGCGTCACGCGGCATGCTGGAATTCAAGCTCAGCAGCAACCCGGAACTCAGTGCGCGCGACCTTAAAATCGTGCTGTATTGCAAGACCAGCGGCCGCGCCGCGCTGGCCGCCTGTGCGCTGCACGACATGGGCTACCTGCAGGTCAAATCCATCACCGGTGGCTTTGATGCCTGGGCGGGGGCTGGCAAACCGGTGGTCAAACCCAGCTTGCCTGCGTTCGAGTAAGCCATGAAAGCATTTCAAGACTACTACCCCGAAAAACTGGCGCATTGCTACGGCTGCGGTCGTCTGAACACGCACGGCCACCAGATCAAGACCTACTGGGACGGCGAAGAAACCGTGACCCGTTTCACGCCCAAACCCGAGCACATGGCGGTGCCCGGTTTCACCTACGGCGGCCTGATTGCGTCCTTGATCGACTGCCACGGCACCGGCACGGCGGCGGCAGCCATGTACAAATCCGAAGGCCGCGAAATGGACACGCTGCCCGCGTTCCGCTTTGTGACCGGCTCGCTGCATGTGGACTACCTGAAACCGACGCCGATCACCAGCACGCTGGAGATTCGCGGCCGCGTCAAAGAGATCAAGGGCCGCAAAGTGATTGTGGAAGCCACCGTGTGGGTGGACGGCATTGCTACCGCCCGCGGCGAAGTGCTGGCGGTGCAGATGCCGGAGAACTTCGGCGTTTAGTCAGGCGACCGATGGCACAGCGATCACGAACCGGGTAAACGGAGAAAATGCAGCTTCATTCCGCTTCATCCAATCGCTTTTCGTCTTCAATGGCTTCCCGTTCACGGGTAATTTCGGCACGCAACTCATCCTCAGTCGGCAGTACCAGCCGGTACTTGCTGGCAAAAATCTGCTCGCTGTCATGCAGCACTGAATAGCGAACCAGCGCCTGGTCTTTGTGGTCACACAGCAAAATGCCCACGGTGGGGTTGTCGTCAGGGCCACGGCGCAAGTCGTCGTACATGCGCACATACATGTCCATCTGCCCCACATCCTGGTGCGTTAGATCGCCAGTTTTTAGGTCGATGAGGACAAAGCACTTGAGCAGGTAGTTGTAAAACACCAAATCAATGTAGAAGTCTTTGGTGTCGGTGCTGATGCGCTGTTGCCGCGCCACAAAGGCAAAGCCCTTGCCCAGTTCCAGCAAAAAACCTTGCAGCTTGTCCATCAAGGCCTGCTCCAGCTTCGATTCAAGCAGCTTGCCGGTGCCCGGTAAACCCAAAAACTCCAGCAGCACCGGGTCACGCACAAACTCTCTGGGTGTTTGGGGCAATGCTGCCATGTTGGTATTGGCCTCGGCGGTCACGCTGGCTTTGTCGCTACTGAGCAGCAGGCGTTCAAAATACAAAGTGCCAATCTGCCGGTCGAGCGCCCGCGAACTCCAGTTTTGCGTGGCGGATTCGTTCATGTACCACTGGCGGGCTTTAACATCGCTGACCCGTAGCAGGTTGCGGTAGTGCGTCCAGCTCAATTCGGTACGCACTGCGTTCCAAATTGGAAAAGTCTGATAAAAAGCACGCATATTGCGCAGGTTGCGGTCATCAAAACCCTTGCCAAACTCGCGCATCAGCACTTGCGCCAAGCGGGGCAACAGCTTTTTGCCATAGCTTGCGCGAGACTCGCCGCCCTGCTCAAATTCAACAATATGGCGACCCACCTCCCAGCAGGTTTGCACCTGCACCATGTCCACGGCGCGCAGTGCCTGCTGCCGACCCTGCTGAATCAGCCCGCGTAAGGCGTCCACCAATTCTGAAGGTAATGCTGTGTTGCTCGTCAAGTTGGTCATGCTCATTACAAACTCCGCACGTTCTAGTTGTTTGGCTTTGGCTGCGCAAGCGGATTGCCTCGGCAGGCTGATGCTCTATTTTTAATAACTGCTCACGCTTAACGGATAAGGGCGACAGGCTGTTTTTATCACTTATTCCCGGTCTTTTTCGACCTGCACCAGACAGTCATAAAACGTGGGGCCGCGCCCCATGTCGGTCAGCTTCTGGCTGGTGAGCTGATTCACATTGGTGCCATCCAGCCCCAGCTTGCGCCACCAGACGCCCAGCCCGACCACCACACCGGGGCGGGCGCGTTTTGAAATATGGACCTTGCAGCGGTAGACCCCGCGCGGGTTGAACACCCGCACCACATCGCCGTTTTGCAAGCCACGCGCATCAGCATCGGTGGTGTGCATTTCCAGCATCGGCTCGCCCTCCAGGTCACGCAGGCTCTTGACGTTGACGAAGCTGGAATTCAAAAAATTGCGCGCCGGTGGCGAGATCATGGCCAGCGGGAAGGCCGGCGAGGTATTGAACGTTTCGTGATTCGGCACATGGTCGGGCAAGCCGTCCAGCCCCTGCGCCGCCAGTCGGGCGCTGAAAAACTCACATTTACCGGACGGCGTCGGGAAGTTGCCCATCGCAAACGGCGCCTCGGCTTGGGCCAGCGTGGCAAAGCCCTGGTCCAGCAGCACTTCAAAATCCACCGCATCACCATACGCCATGCGGCACAGCGCTTGGTCGTCATCGACAAAACAGGGGTCGGTGTAGCCCATGTGCGCCGCCAGTTCGCGGAAGATTTGGGTGTTGGTTTTGGCCTCGCCCAGCGGCGCAATCGCGGCCCGGTTCAGCA
>CAJAFJ010000062.1 GCA_903938955.1 uncultured beta proteobacterium
TCATCAGTGAAGGCCTTAAAACCCGCGGCTTGCGCCTGACGCGCTTGGCACGCGGCGTGCCGGTTGGCAGTGAACTGGAGTACGTTGATTTGGGCACCATCGCCCACGCGCTGGTGGATCGGCGCTAGCGCTAAGTACAAACCCCTTTCGGGATGATCCCGATGCGCAATATCGCCAGCATGGATACGCTTCTGTCTAATAAAAAATAGGACAGAGGGACGTTATCTTGCAGAGCATCAACCAGAATCGCCGAACTTTTGCGGCCTTTACAGCGGTATCTGCCATCGCAACGGCAGCGACATCGCTGTGGGCTCAACCGCGGTTTGAAAAATCAAAAATCACCATTTCCGTTGGCGGAAAGGCGACTTTGTATTACCTGCCTCTGACTATTGCCGAGCAACTTGGCTATTTCAAGGCCGAGGGCCTGGATGTTGAGCTGCTTGATGTCAACAGTGGCGCGGCGGCCTTGCAGGCAGCACGGGCCGGGTCAGCCGATGTGGTGTCGGGTGCCTTTGAACACACGATCCAATTGCAGTCCAAGGGACATATGTTTCAGGCCTTTGTATTACAGGGCCGTGCCCCGGCCATCTCCCTGGGGATCGCCAACAAAGATGTCCAGCCCATCAAGTCAGTGGCAGATCTGAAAGGCAAGACCATTGGTGTGACGTCGACGGGTTCCTCGACCCATATGCTGGCGCAGTTGATGTTGTCGCGCGCTGGCGTCAAACCGGGTGAGGTGGTATTTAGGGGCGTGGGCACAGCGGCCGGTGCATTGACCGCCTGGCGCGCAGGCCAACTGGATGCCTTGTGCTATGGCGATCCGGTCATGAGCCTGCTGGAACAAAAAGGCGAGATCCGTCTGATCACTGAAACCCGCACCCTGAAAGGTGCTCTGGATATGTTTGGTGGGGTTATGCCGGCGGCCTGTTTGTATGCGCCCCAGGAATTCATTCAGAAAAACCCTGACACCGTGCAAGCCCTGACCAACGCCATCGTGCATAGCCTGAAATGGTTGCAGACGGCGGCGCCCAGCGACCTCATCAAGGCCGTGCCTGAAGCTTACCTGATGGGCGACCGGGCCATGTACATGACGGCCTTCAACAAGGTGCGTGAAGCCATTTCTCCCGATGGCATGATGCTTGAAGACGCCCCGCGTACCGCCTTGAAGGTGCTGGCTGATTTTGATACAGGCATCAAGCCCGACAAGATCAAGATTGGATTAACCTACACCAACAATTTCGCCCGCAATGCCAAGGCCCAGTTCAACGCGTGAATCCGCGGCCTTAACGCTTGGCGATGCGCGTTGACTTGCCCGCGGGTTTGCGGGTGACCTTGGCGGTGATTTTCGAGCTTTCCCGGCGTGGCGTTCTGGCCGTTTTGGTGCTTGCAGCCGCTTTGACCCGGCCCGGCAGAAACATCACGACAGTTTGCCCGGCCTTGAAGGCGGCGCTGGCGCTCATCTGGTTCCACTCGGCCACACTGCCCGGACTGACCCGGTAGCGCTTAGCCAGGCTGGCGACGGTGTCTTTCTTGCCCGCTTTAAACACAGTGCGGTTCAGGACGATCTCAGGCGCCAGCGAGAGCTGGCCGTTGTCAGCGACGCGTTCAGTGACATCGGTCGTCAGTTGCACGGAGCGCGTCACCAGCAGGCTCGACCCGGCCTTGATGAGCATGCGCGGCGGAATGTTATTGATACTGAGCAGCTCACTTTCACTCATGCCCACACGTTTAGCCACATCAGCGGCTTTCATGGTGTTGGGCGTCACCCAAACGGTCCA
>CAJAFJ010000063.1 GCA_903938955.1 uncultured beta proteobacterium
AGATAGTCCAGCAAACCCAGCACATAGGCGCTGTAGCGCGAGCGCATCAGCGCCTCAGGGGTGGGCGCATCCACGCCGCTGGCCAGACCGGCGTGCCAGGGGCCGCAGCAATCAGCATAAAGTTGACCGCTGTCGCAGGGACAAACGGCGCGGGCGGGGGGCAGGGTTTTGTTCATGCCGTGAATGGTAGCGGGGGGAACGGGGGCGCTCGGCGACAGTGGCAGCGTCTACCGTGTCGCACAACCCCTCAGGAATTCACGCCATGCTCCAGCTTTACACCTACTTTCGCAGTTCAGCCGCTTACCGGGTGCGCATCGCGCTCAAGCTCAAGGGCCTGCCATTTGAATCGATCCCGGTGCATCTGGTGCGCCATGGCGGCGAGCAACACGGCGCCGACTACGCGCGCATCAACCCGGCCCATTTGGTGCCCGCGCTGGTGGACGGCGACGACACACTGAGCCAGTCGCTGGCCATCATCGAGTACCTGGAAGAGACGCACCCCACACCCGCCTTGCTGCCGCAGGATGCCGCAGGCCGCGCCCGGGTGCGCGCGCTGGCGCAAACCGTGGCCTGCGACGTTCACCCGCTCAACAATCTGCGCGTGCTGCGTTACCTGACGCAGGAGCTGAGCATTGACGAAGCCGCCAAGATCAAGTGGATTCAGCACTGGATCGCGCTGGGTTTTGCCGCTTTTGAAGCCCAGCTGGTTAGTAGCGCCCGCACCGGTGAGTTTTGCCACGGCAACACGCCCACGCTGGCCGACTGCTGCTTGATCCCCCAGCTGTACAACGCCCGCCGCTTTGACACGCCGCTGGAGGCTTACCCCAACCTCCTGCGCATTGAGGCCGCGTGCCTGGCGTTGGAGGCATTTCAAAATGCCCGCCCCGAGGCGCAGCCTGACGCGGTGTGACCGCCAGGCGGTGAAACCCGTCGCCTCGGCTGTCAGGTCCGGCGAGGTTGGGGCTTTTACAATCTTTCGATTTAATAACCGGAGTGAATGAATGTCTTCTCAAAATGATGATTCCCAAGGCGTCGTAGTGGGCGTGGTGTTTGGTGCCGTAGTTTTGGTGCTGGCGCTGGTTTTTGGCCTGATCAACCACCAGCAAGGTATCAAACAAGCGGCCGCTGCAGCAGCTGCAGCGACCACCACCAGCCCTGTCGCTGATGCAGATGCCGCCTCGGTGACGGTCGACAACGGCGTGGTGAAGTTCTATTTCGCCTCCGGCAAGGCCGACTTGGCCACCGGCGCCAATGATGCACTGGCCACCGTCGTCACCGGCGTGGCAGGCGGCAAAATAGCGCTGGTCAGCGGCTTTCATGACGCCACGGGCGATGCCGTCAAAAACGAAGAACTGTCCAAACAACGTGCCTTTGCTGTGCGTGACGCACTGGTGCAACTGGGCGTGGCACAAGACCGCATCGAGTTGAAAAAGCCTGAAGAAACCACCGCTGCCGGCCCCGCCGCGCAAGCGCGCCGGGTTGAAGTTTCGCTGAAATAAGCGGGGCAGAAAGAAAACCATCCCGGGCGATCACCGGGCGTTTTCAACATGACGAGCCACACCCCGTGGCTCAAAGAGGCCGCTCATGCGGCCTTTTTTACGCCGGCAAAGCCACAAGGCCATCCTCAGAATGTCGTTTGATGGGGCACATCCGTGTCACGTTCACGACCGCAGTTAAACAGCTATGGGGTGCTAAAGCCGGGCACAATTCAGCCATCCCTTTTTTCAATCGTTCACCCGCACAAGGAACCGTGTCATGGCACTCGTCGTTTTCAACCAAAAAGGGGGCGTTGGCAAATCCACCATCACCTGCAACCTGGCCGCCATCAGTGCCAGCCAGGGGCTGCGCACCCTGGTGATTGACCTGGACTCGCAAGGCAACTCCAGCAGCTACCTGCTGGGCGCGCAAGCCAAGGACGACCAACCCAATGTGGCCGGTTTTTTTGAAAACTCGCTGAGCTACAGTTTTCGCAGCGTGCTGCCCACCGAGTTCATCGTCA
>CAJAFJ010000064.1 GCA_903938955.1 uncultured beta proteobacterium
GATGAAATCGCCAAGAAGTCATCCAAAGACCCAGGCTCAGGCGCCAAAGGCGGCAACCTGGATTGGGCTGGCGCAGGCAACTACGTGGCCGAGTTCTCAGCCGCCATGACCGCGTTGACCAAAGGCAAAATGACCGAAACACCGGTCAAGAGCCAGTTCGGTTACCACATCATCCGTCTGGACGACATCCGTGATGCCCAGTTGCCCAAGCTGGACGACGTCAAGCCGCAAATCATGCAACAACTGCAACAGCAGAAAATGGGCAAGTACCAAGAAGAACTGCGCGCCAAGGCCAAGGTCGAATAAGACTTTTAACAGTTCTCTAAAAAGCGGCTCAGGCCGCTTTTTTTATGGCTAATGGGGTTGACGAACTTTCGGCAAGCGCGCCATGAAGGTGTTATGTCCTCAAGCAGCCAGTTTTATCATGTTGCGACCCGCATCTTTGGCGCGATACATGGCTTTATCGGCGCTCTTGGTCAGGGCAACTTCATCGGTGCCGTCGTCAGGATAGACGGCAACCCCCAGACTGCATGAGATGGTCAAGTCATGGCCATCGACCTTGAAGGGCTGATGTACCGCATGACGGATTTTTTCGGCCAGCCCCAAAGCGGCGTTAGCAGCGTCTGATCCAGCCAACTCGGGTATCAACACCACGAATTCATCACCGCCAATGCGACCGACCGTGTCGGAGGCTCGAACTGATTCCTGTAGCCGCCGAGCCACTTGTTGCAACAATAGGTCGCCGATGGCATGGCCAAAGTTGTCGTTGATGGGCTTGAATTTATCCAGGTCCAGAAAGATCACGGCAAATTGCCCGCCATAGCGCTCGGCGTGGGTCAATGCGTGCTGAATCCGGTCATTGAACAAGGCCCGATTGGGCAAACCCGTTAGCTGATCGTGCTGCGCCACATGCCGCAATTCTTCTGTCATCTCGGCCGCCAACTGCAAGGCACGGGCACGCCCAGTGACCATGAACCAGGCCAGCAGTGCCATCGACAGACTCAGGCCCATGCCCGTCAGCGCAATGACAAATCCAGCACTCCGACCGAAACGGGCCTCGAACTCTTCTTGTGTTCCCAGTGTCAGCATCCATGTGTGGCCCGCAACAACCATGTATTCATTGGCACTGATAACCTTGCTTGCCGCCACCATGGGTTTTTCAGGAACGTCGCCAACTCGGTACATCAATGCCGCATCCGTGGGATGGATGTCGTCGTAAATCGAAAGCGTGAGGCCGGGCAATAATTTTCCGTACAAGCTGGCCATGAAGTCGCTCATGTGGAACGCGGCAGTGACCCAGCCAATCAAGTGGGCACGACGCTGGGCGACACTCGCGCGCGGCTGGCCTGTGGCAAAAATCGGCATATACATCACAAAGCCGGGCACGGTCTCACTGTCTTTATCCGACGCGAGCCGAACCTTGCCGGTGATGGCGACCATGCCGGAATCACGCGCGCGCTCCATTGCCAGCCGGCGCACTGGATCGGCCCAGGGGTTGAAACCCAGAGGTGAACGGTGGCGGCCGAGTTGCGGCTCACGCTGAATAATCGGGGCATAGTCTTCCCCTGCGCCTGGGTCGGGATAGATTTTGTAATCCGCGAAGCCACGCTGGCGCATGTCGGCAAGATGGGTCGATTTTTGGAGCGAAGGCACCCACTCAATCACGCTAATGCCTTCAATGCCCGAAAAATTGGCATCCAGTTGAAGTGTTTCAACGTAGTGACGCATCACATCGCGATTTGTCAAACCCGTGGTTACAACTAGACCCTGCACCCCACGCAGCATCTGCTCGTAGGAGGCAACGCGCTGCTCAATCCGGCTGACACTGTCGCGCAACGCAAAATCAAATTGTGAACGAAATTCCTTGTGCACCGTCTGGTGTTCGTGATTCCAGGCGAGCCAAGTCACACCCAGCATGGCGACCAGAATCAACCAAGGCAGTAGCAGGAAGTAGCGCGGCACGGTCAAAGGAAGTCGTGACATAGGGCGTTGTGGGTGCTAAAAGTTGACCATGGCCGAGGCAAGGTCAGGCGCAAAGTATTTCTCGAAGATGCGTTGCAGGGTGCCATCGGCGCGCATGCCCACCACCAGTGCACGCCACCGCTCCTGCTCCACCGGCGTCAACGCCTTCTTCGACATGATCAGGCCATGGGGAACGGGTGGGTCGTTGAATTCGAGAATGGCCGTGGTGTCACGAATCCGCTTTTCTTCCAGTGCCGGGTAATCAAATGGTTCGATGATCATGCCCTGGATTTGATTCTGCATCAGGGTCTGGTACAAAGGCGCCAAACCGCCAGCCTGGCTGACACGACTGGCAGCTTGCAGCTTGTCAACCAGCCGGTTGGCCGATTCGCTGTAGCGGAAACTTCGGATAACGCCTAGTTGCAATTTTTCGTTGCGTTCGAAATCAGCTTGATGACGGGCGCCGGAATCCTTGCGTACCAGCAGGTAATACTTGTTGCTGAAGTACCAGGCGAAGGCGGCAAACTTGTCGCGCTCAGCGTTGGTGATGCCAGAGAGGCTGAAGTCCAGCGCCCCCGATTCGATCAATTGCCAGATACGGGCACGCGCCATCAGACTGACGGTCACTTTGCAGCCACTGCGGCGCGTGAGTTCGTCGGCAACATCTTTATCGATACCCGAATCGGTGCCAGCTGAATAAAGCAGGCCGTGGTCGTGGAATGCCAGGGTGTAAGGGCGCGAACAGCCAGTCTCCGCCGCCATGGCCGAGCTGAGATGGCCGAGCACGAACAATACGACTGCGTAAAAATATTTACTTTTCATGAGAGTGCTCCTCAAGTTGCTTGACCAGATAGAAACGAAGACTGGGCTGGATAGCTGCCAAACAATCATCGGCCGTGCCGCCTTGCATCACGGCATGCCGGTAGCCTACATAATAAAGAGACCAAATGCCAAAACAACGCGCAGGGATGTCAGTAAATCCCGCTTCGGCCATCCAGTCAACCAGGGGCTTGATCAATTGGTGCACCTGCGCAATCACCCGCTGCTCCTGGCTGGCTGACCAGAACCAGCCGAACGCGGCACCCACTGAGCGAATCGGCATATATTGAATATCCAACCGGTAGAGTTCGCGCAGGTAAGCGCAGGCGCGCTCGAAAACACTCTCCCCTTTGATGCGTGCGCACAACTGCGGCAACGTGTCAATTTGCGTCTGGTTCAGCTCGATGATGACTTCAGCCAGTATGTCCGTCTTGGACAGCTTTAAGCGATAAATCTGGACGGGCTGCTTGCCGACCGCCACGGCAATATCACGCATACCGACGGCCTCGTAACCACGCGCCATAAAGAGCGCACGGGCAGCGACCAGTACTTGTTGTTTGAGTGGTTGATTCATCGGATGCTTGCGCAAACAGGCTAAAGCAAAAGCATTGTAAACACGTTATCAATGCACTTTAGTACTTGCCATCGTTGATGACGCCGACACACTGGTGGGCCAGCGGTTGCAGTAGGGACAGAGGCTACCCCCGCCCCCCCGCACAGATCTGTGCGTGCAGAATTACCGCATACGGCTCCTGTATCAGGTATATGACGTGATCAGTGCTGTTCTTTGCAACGATTTAAAAACACAAACAAATTAACAGGTTACACGTTGAATTTCATCTTAAGGTTGCGGCATTGGGCTTGCTACGCACCGGCGCAGTGACGCCCTCGATGGTGGCGGTACAGCGTGCGCCAACTGGGGCCTTGCTTTGCGGGTTGGGTACCGCCAGACGTGCAACAAAGGTGCCACTGGCTGCATCAATCAGCCGGTCCACGATCTTTACACTGCCTTCCAAACTGCCACTGCCGACCGCTGGGCTCACCCATGCCTTGGCGCCGACTCGCACCTGGCCGAACATCGAGGCCGGCAACACCACGTCAACCCGCATCGGATCAATCTGCGCCACCTTGAGTGCCGGCTTACGACCGCTACCGGCTTCGGCGAGGTCGCCCGGATGCAGCAATCGGTCGACCACGATGCCATTGAAGGGCGCGGTGATGCTCCGCAGCGACAGTTGCTCTTGTGCCCGTCGAAGTTCGATGCGCGCCATCTCCCGTGCTTCGGTGGCCGACTGCAGTTCGGACTCGGCCAACAGTTTCTCGGCCGCTGCCTCGTCGCGAATCTGGCTTGAGACAAAGTTCTGTTCCTGGAGATTGACCAGCCGTTCAAGCTTCTTTCTGGTGAAGGCCACGCGGTTGGTGGCGGCGGCAATCTGTCCTTCCATCTGGGAACGGTAGCGGGCTGAATCGACCGCTGCGCGCTCGACACCCGACTGCAATTCAAGCAACACCTGACCACGACGAACCAAATCACCGAGATTGACATGAACAGCCGCAATCA
>CAJAFJ010000065.1 GCA_903938955.1 uncultured beta proteobacterium
CACCGCCGGGCGCCTGCCGACCCAGCTGCACCTGATGGAAGAGCTGAAAAAAATCAAGCGGGTGATCCAGAAGGCAGGCGAAGCCAACGGTGCATCGCCCACTGGCATGCCGCCGCACGAAATCCTGCTGGTGATCGATGGCAACACCGGACAGAACGCCCTCGCCCAGGTCCGCGCTTTTGACGACGCTCTGGGCCTGACCGGCCTGATCATCACCAAGCTGGACGGCACCGCCAAAGGCGGCGTGCTGGCGGCCATCGCCCGCGAGCGGCCGATTCCGGTTTATTTCATTGGGGTGGGCGAAAAACTGGAAGACCTGCAAACTTTCAACGCCCGCGAATTCGCCCAGGCGCTGCTGGCTTGATGTCCATGCACGCCCAACTTTCCCGCCGCCAGCTGCTGGCGCTGACGGGTGCCACGCTGTGCACCCCGGTGCTGGCCCAAACCGTGCCAGACTGGTCCGCCACCGTGCAAAAAGCACGCGGCCAAACCGTCTACTTCAACGCCTGGGCCGGTAGCCAGAACATCAATGCCTACTTGCAGTGGGTCGCCGCCGAGGTTAAGCAGCGCTATGGCGTCCAGCTTGAACACGTCAAGATCAGCGACACCGCCGAGGTCGTGAAACGCGTGCGCAATGAGAAAGCCGCCGGTAAATTGACCGACGGCTCGGTCGATCTGGTCTGGATCAATGGCGAAAACTTCCTCGCCATGAAACGTGAAAAACTGCTGTTTGGCCCGTTTGCCGAAACCCTGCCCAACTTTGCCTATGTTGACGTGCTCGGCAAACCCACCACCCGTCTCGACTTTTCAGAGCCGGTAGAGGGCCTGGAAGCGCCGTGGGGCATGGCCCAGTTGACCTTTTTTACCGATACCTCCAAGGTGCCGAATCCACCGCGCAGCATGGCCGAGCTGCTGGCCTTTGCCAAAACCCAGCCGGGCCGCCTCAGCTACCCGCGTCCACCAGATTTTCATGGGCTGACCTTTCTCAAACAGGCGCTGCTGGAAGTCAACCCGGAACGCCGTGCGCTGTACCAGGCGGTCACGCCCGAGGCCTTCACCCAATTGACCGCGCCCCTGTGGACCTACCTGGAGGCGCTACACCCGCACTTGTGGCGCGCTGGCAAACAGTTCCCGCAGAACGCGGCAGCGGTGCGCCAGATGATGGCCGATGGCGAGTTGCTGCTGGCCTTCACTTTCAACCCCAACGAAGCCGCCAACGAGATCGCGGCCAAGCGCCTGTCGACCCGCGTGGTCAGCTACCAATTCACCAACGGGACGATTGGCAACACGCACTTTGTGGCGATCCCTTTCAACACCCGCGCCAAAGAAGGCGCGCAAGTGGTGGCCAACTTCTTGCTCAGCCCCGAGGCACAAGCCCGCAAGGCTGACATTGCCCTGTGGGGCGACCCCACGGTGTTGGCACTGGACAAACTGCCCCCGCCCGAGCGCGCCCGCTTTGCCGCCAAAGCGCTACCCGGCCAGGTCGACAAAGTCATGCCGACCCTGCCCGAACCGCACGGCAGCTGGGTCCAGCCGCTGGAGCGCGAGTGGCTCAAACGCTACGGGCACTGAGGTACTGGCGCTGCACCCGCGATTGAATGACCCATCGCGGGCAAGGTAGCGCTGTTTTAAAATTTCCCAACAACAAGCACCCTGTACTGGTCGGGTAAACGCCGCCTGACCCAAGCTGCGGCGTTCGCGCCTCCCCCTTTTTACGTTAACTGACCTTGTCTTCCCGATTGATAACATGACAAATTTGCTCCCCCGCATCGAACTTGAAAGCGCCCCGCAACCCACCGCCGCCGTCATCTGGCTGCACGGACTGGGCGCCGATGGCCGCGACTTTGCCGCCATCGTCCCTGAACTGGACCTGAAAAACTGCCTGCCCATCCGCTTTGTCTTTCCCAACGCCCCCAGCCTGCCAGTCACCGTCAACGGCGGCTACGTGATGCCCGCCTGGTACGACATTTATGGCGCCGATCTGGTGAGCCGCCAGGACGCGGCGGGCATCAAGAAGTCGGAACACGCCATCGCGGCCCTGATCGCGCATGAAATCGCCCGCGGCATCCCGGCGCAGAACATCGTGCTGGCCGGTTTCTCGCAAGGCTGCGCCATCGCCTTGCACACCGGTTTGCGCTTCCCCCAAAAGCTGGCGGGCATCATGGCCCTGTCCGGCTACCTGCCGCTGGCCGACACGCTGGTCGCCGAGCGCGCCGCTGCCAACGCCCACACCCCCGTGTTCATGGCCCATGGCAGCCAGGACCCGGTGGTGGTCCCGGCCCGCGGTGTAGCCTCGCGTGACCTGCTGGTCAAGCTCGGCCAGCCGGTGCAGTGGCACAGCTACCCGATGCAGCACAGCGTGCATCCGCGTGAAGTGGCCGATATTTCGGTCTTTCTGGCCAACGTGCTGGGCCAACACCAGCAGGCGTCCTGAGCTTATGACGGGGCAACACACCGACCCGGTACTGGGCATTGACTTTGGCACCTCCAACTCCGCCGCCGCGCTGATCGGCGCGGACCAGCAACTGCGCGTGATGCCGCTGAACGGCCACAGCGCCGCCATGCCGACCGCGCTGTTCTTCTCGCACGAGACGCACACCACCCTGTATGGCGCACAAGCCATGCAGGCCTACCTGGCCGGCACCGAAGGGCGGCTGATGCGCGCCATCAAGAGCCTGCTGGGCAGCAAGCTGATGGACGAGCAAACGCTGGTCAATGGCGTCGCCACGCCGTTTTTTGACATCGTGGTGATGTTCTTCAAAGAACTCAAAGCCCGCAGCGAGGCCCATGTCGGCCACGACCTGACCCACGCCATGCTGGGCCGGCCCGTGCATTTTGTGGACGACAGCCCCGAGCGCGATGCCCTGGCGCAAGACACGCTGGGGCGTGCAGCACAGGCGGCCGGGTTCACCCACATCGACTTTCAGCTGGAGCCGATTGCCGCCGCGTTTGACTTTGAACAACGGGTCACCCAGGAGACCACCGCGCTGGTGGTGGACATTGGCGGGGGCACCTCCGACTTCACCGTGATCCGGCTCGGCCCCGTGCGGCGCCACACCATCGAGCGCGCCAGCGACATTCTGGCCACCACCGGCGTGCATCTGGGCGGCACCGACTTTGACCGTCTGCTCAACCTGGACTGCGTCATGCCGCTGCTGGGCTACAAGCACATCGGCCCGAGCGGACGCCAGGTGCCCAACAGTGCCTTTTTTGACCTCGCCACCTGGCACCTGATTCACCACGCCTACTCGCGCAAAAGCATGCACTTTGCGCGCGAGTTGTGGACCTCCTACACCGACCAGATGCTGCACCGACGCCTGCTCGAAGTGCTGGAAGGCCAGCACGGGCACCGCCTGCTGGCAGCGGTGGAAAGTGCCAAGATTGACTGCTCGGTCGAACACGCGGGCGCGCAAGTCAACCTGGACTTTTTGCACTCGCAGGGCAACGCCTCGGTCAGCACGCTGGCGCCCGAACTGTTCCCCGAGATCAACCCGCAGCGCATGGGCGCAGCGCTGGCATCCTCGCTGGAGCAGGTGGTGCAATGCGCCCTGCAATGCGTGCAGGACGCCGGTCTGACATCTGTGGATGTGGTCTACCTGACCGGCGGCTCGTCGGCGCTGCAACCGCTGATGGACGCCCTGCAAGCCGCCCTGCCCGACTCGACCTTGGTGCAGGGCGACCGCTTTGGTGGCGTGGCCGCGGGCCTGGCGTATGCCGGGGCGCTGGCGCGCTTTTAAACGCGCAGGCTGTAGGCGGTGCGCCCCAACCCACCGGCCGTGTCCGAATCAGCCTGATTGAGTCCTGTGAAACACCTTCTGCACCACGGCACGTCCCACACGCCAGCGATCCTGTTGCTGGTATTGCTGGGCGTACCGCTGGCCTGGAGTTTGGCGGGCGCCGTCACGGCGGGCTTCGATGGCGCGGCGTGGCGGGCCTTGCAGGACGACCCGCACACCTGGCGCGCGCTGCGCATGAGCCTGTGGACCGGGGGCCTGGCCAGCGTGCTGTCCGTGGCGCTGGCGGCGTGGCTGCTGTCGCACCATTTTCCGGGTCCGGGCTGGACGCGTCTGCTGCGTTTTTTAAGCCCGATGCTGGCGGTGCCACATGCGGCGTTTGCCATCGGGCTGGCTTTTTTGATCGCCCCCAGCGGCTGGCTGCTACGCGCCCTGTCGCCCTGGGCCACCGGGCTGGACGCCCCCCCGCCCTGGCCCACCACGCAAGACCCGTGGGGTCTGGGCCTGGTGGCGGTGCTGGTATTCAAGGAAGTGCCTTTTTTACTCTGGACCGCCGCCACCCAGTTGCAGCGCGCCGACGTGGCACAGCGCTGGCAACGTGAGCTGATGGTGGCGCGCAGTCTGGGCTACCACCCGCGTACCGCCTGGTGGCGCGTGCTGTGGACGCAACTCTGGCCCCGGTTGCGCTGGCCGATGCTAGCGGTGCTGGCCTACAGCCTGACCGTCGTCGACATGGCGCTGGTGATCGGCCCAACCTCGCCGCCCACACTGGCGGTGCTGGCGTGGCAGAGCTTGCTGGATGGCGATGTGGCGGTCAACGCCCAAGGCGCTGCCAGTGCCTGGTTGCTGGCTTTGCTATTGGCCGGGGTGGCGGGCCTGCTCTGGCAAATTCCCAAGTTGGGCTTCTGGCGCCAGCGCTGGACCTGCGGCGAACGCGGCAGGATCAGCGGTAACAGCCATCAGCACGGCTTAACCCGCCGCGCCGGCGCGCTCGGGTTTTACCTGCTGGCGGGGGTTTACCTGGCAGTGATGCTGGCGCTGGCGGTGGGCAGCGTGTCAGGCCTCTGGCCATTTCCGGCGCTGCTACCGCAAGCCCTGAGCGGGCAAGCCTGGGCCGCGGTCGCGGGCAGTGCCTCAACCCTCTTCACTACCCTGACGCTGGCGTTCAGCAGCGCGCTGGCAGCCTTGCTGTGGTCGGTCGCCTGGCTGGAATACGCGCCGCCCCGGTGGGACCAGCACCTGCGCCCGCTGCTGTATTTGCCGCTGGTATTGCCCCCGGTGTTGTGGGTGGTGGGCTTGCACGCCATGACGCTCGACCTGGGGCTGGACGCGCGCTGGACCGGCGTCTGGCTGGCGCACACACTGGCCGCCGTGCCCTATGTGCTGATCGCGCTGAGCCCGGCCTACCTCGGTTTCGACCTGCGCTACCGGCACCTCACGGCATCGCTGGGGCATGGACGGGCCGTGTTTTTATGGCGCGTGAAATGGCCCTTGTTGCGCGCCGCACTGGCCGCCAGCCTGGCCATGGGTTTTGCGGTCAGCGTGGCACAGTACCTGCCGACGCTGTTTGTCGGCGGCGGGCGCTTGGCCACCGTGACCACCGAAGCCATCACCCTGGCCAGCGGCGCCCAGCGCTCGCTCACCTCGGCCTACGCCTGGCTGCAATGGCTGCTGCCGGCGGGGGTCTTCGCGCTGGCGACATGGCGGGGAAAACCCCGGCAGTTTTGAGCCTTTAGATGCGAGACAATGTTGCCCATGTCCACTACCCGCCCCCAACCTGAAACAGCCACCTTGCAAACGGGTGCTTTGGCACAGCTGCAGCTGGCGCTGCGCGAGCAGCAGGTGATTCAGGACACGGCGGGCGTGGGGATTGTATTTATCAAAAAACGGGTGGTGATCCGCTGCAACCAGCGTTTTGCCGAGTTTTTCGGCCACACCGACACCCGCCCTATTCTGGGCAGCGCCAACCGCTCCCTGTTCCCGTCTGACGCCGCCTTTCGCGCGCTGGGCCAAGCGGCCTACCCGGTCATGGTCCAGGGCCTGGCCTACAAGTCAGAAGTTCAGATGAAACGCCGCGATGGCGAGCTGTTCTGGACCCACATGACCGGCAAGCTGGTCAACCCGGCCGACACCGACGAAGGCTCGATCTGGATCGTTGACGACATCAGCGAACACAAGGCGGCGCAAGAACAGCTGCAATCGGTGCTAAATGAACTGCTGCTGACCCGCGAAAACCTCGAAAAACTGGTCGAGGTGCGCACCCAGGAACTCAGCCACATGGTGCTGGCGCTGGAAAATAAAGCCCGTGAACAACGCGAGGCCGAGGCCCATATCCAGCAACTGGCCTACTTTGATCCGCTCACCGGCTTGCCCAACCGCTTGCTGCTGGGCGACCGCTGCCAGCACGCCTTGAGCGTCGCCCAGCGCGCCAAACAAACCGTGGCACTGGTGTTTCTGGACCTGGACCATTTCAAAAACATCAACGACTCGCTAGGCCACCGCGTGGGCGACGAAGTGCTGGTGAAGCTTGCGAACCGGCTGAAGGCCGCCGTGCGCGAACAAGACACGGTGTCCCGGCTTGGGGGCGACGAATTTATCCTGCTGCTGCCCGACACCGATGCCGCTGGCGCTGCCCGGGTGGCCGACAAATTGCTGCAAGCCGCGCTTAAGCCGATGTTGATTGAAGCCAACGAACTCACCGTCACGCCCTCCATCGGCATCGCGCTCTACCCCAAGGACGGGGCCGACCTGGACGCCCTGTCGCGCTGTGCCGATGCCGCCATGTACCAAGCCAAAGGCGACGGCCGCAACAGCTACCGCTTTTTCACTCCCGACATTCAGGCCCACTCCGACCGCGCCCTGCAGCTCGACAACGCGCTGCGCCGGGCGCTGGAGCGCCAGCAACTGAGCCTGCACTACCAGCCCCAAATCTCGCTGGCGACCGGCAACATTCTGGGTGCCGAAGCCTTGTTGCGCTGGACACACCCGGAGCTGGGGCCGATTTCACCCGCCGAATTCATCCCGATCGCCGAACGCAACGGTCTGATCCTGCCGATTGGGGAATGGGTCATCCACACCGCCGTGCAGCAACTGGCCGACTGGCTGGCGCGCGGCATGGCGCCAATCACGATGGCGGTCAATCTGTCGGCAGTGCAGTTTCGCCATGCCGACCTGCCCGCCTTCATCAGCCGCATCCTGACCGATGCCGCCCTGCCCGCCCGCTTGCTGGAGCTGGAGCTGACCGAGGGCGTGGCCATGACGCACCCGCAAGTGGCCATCGCCGTGATGGCTGATCTGCACCAGCGCGGCGTGCGCCTGTCGATTGACGACTTTGGCACCGGCTACTCCTCGCTCAGCTACCTGAAACGGTTTCAGGTTTACAAGCTCAAGATCGACCAGTCATTTGTGCGCGACATCACCGAAGACCCGGACGACAAAGCCATCGTCGGCGCCATCATCAGCATGGCCAGCAGCCTCGGGCTCAAAACCATTGCCGAAGGCGTTGAAACCGAAGACCAGCTTCATTTCCTGCGCGACCGGGGCTGCGACGAGGCACAGGGTTATTACTTCAGCCCCGCCCTGCCGGCGCCAGCATTTGAAGACTACGTGCACCAGGCCACGCACCCACCCCACTGACCATGCACCTGGAGATCACGCTCAGGGCACTGCGCCTGGCGCGCACCCCGTTGCTGCACAACCTGACCCTGCGCGTGCCCGGCGGCGTCATTCACACCGTGATGGGCGCCAGTGGCTCGGGCAAGTCGAGCCTGCTGGCCGCCATCTGCGGCACCTTGACCGAGCCGCTGACATTTGACGGCGAGATCCGACTCAACGGCCAGCGCATCGACCACCTGCCCACCGAGCAGCGCCAGGTCGGCATTTTGTTTCAGGAAGACCTGCTGTTTGCCCACATGACGGTGGCCGAGAATCTGCTGTTTGCCGTACCACCCGGTCCCCGGCCGCAGCGCCTGGCCACCGTGCTGCAAGGGCTGCAGGACCTGGAGATGACTGACTTTGCCGATGCCAACCCGGCCACCCTGTCCGGCGGCCAGCGCGCCCGCGTGGCGCTGATGCGGGCCTTGCTGGCGCAACCAAAAGCACTGCTGCTAGACGAGCCTTTTTCCAAACTCGACGCCGCCCTGCGCACGCGCCTGCGGGAGTTTGTGTTCGCGCTGGTCAAACAACGCCACATCCCGGTGCTGCTGGTCACGCATGACCGCGATGACATCGCCGACCCGCAGCACCTGACCGACCTCTCCACCCCCCCGGCGCCCGATGCTTGACCGCTTTGCCACCGAACTCATCAAGCCGCTGGTCAACCGGCTGGCCAAAGTCTTGCGGCACGTAGGCCTGAACGCCAACCAGCTCACCGTGATCGGTTTCCTGATCGGCCTGGTGGCGGCTTTTTTCATCGCCCAGGGGGCTTATCTGGCAGGCGCCGCCGCCCTGTTGACCTCACGCCTGTGCGACGCGCTGGACGGCGCGCTGGCCCGCCTGACGCAGCCCACCGACCAGGGCGGGTTTCTCGACATCACGCTGGATTTTTTGTTTTACGCCAGCATCGTGTTGGCGTTTGCGTTCAGCGACCCGGCCCGCAACGCCCTGCCCGCCGCCGTGCTGCTGGCCGCCTTCATGGGCACCAGCACCAGTTTTCTGGCCTTTGCGGTAATGGCCGCCAAGCGCGGCATGACCAGCGTGAGCTACCCGGATAAATCGTTCTACTTTTTAGGCGGCCTGACCGAAGCCACTGAAACGCTGGCTTGCTTTGTCGCCATGTGCGTCTGGCCCGAGTTTTTCATCGAACTCGCCTACGGTTTTTCTGTGTTGTGTAGCATCACCATCCTGACCCGCATTGGCTGGGGCTGGAGGAGTTTCAAATGAAGCGCACAACATTCAAGCCATTGCCGGGCCTGCTGATCAGCCGCTTCGCCCTGCTGCAGCTACCGGCCAGCCTGGCTTATGCCAGCGATCTGGTCCTAAAAATCACCCCAACCCAAGTTGAAACACATTGAACCAGTTAAGCCTCAACCGCCTCAATGAGCACGTTTGCCAGGTTCTGACGGAGACGGGCGCGCACGTCGGCAACCTGAAATTCATCAGCGGACGCTGGAAGTTCAAGGCCATTGGCTATGACGCGCAGGGCGATGTGCTGCCCGGTGGCGGCCCGCTCACCGACCGGCACAACCTTGTTTTTGATGAGCTTGATGAGGCACTCATTAGCCGGCAGTTGCTGGCCTTGCCTGCCGACGACTGAGTCTGCCCTCACGTCAAACCATCAAATCAAGCCACGACCCGCAGTTTGGCGTCGCTCGTACCGAGAGTGATTTCACCGACTTCCACAGCAGCGTCAAACCCGTGTTGTTTGAAAATTGCCAGCACAGCGTCGACCGCTTCCGGCGCGCACGACACCAGCAAGCCACCGCTGGTTTGCGGGTCGCTCAACAGGGACTGATCGACCGCTGCAAAGCCTTCCGGCAAACGGATGTCGTGCCCGTAACCGGCCCAGTTGCGTCCGGACGCGCCGGTGACCATGCCCTGCAGGGCCAACTCGCGGACTCCGGCCAACAAGGGCACGCGGGGCCAGTCTATTTGCACCGTGCAGTTGGCGCCACGGGCCATTTCCAGCGCGTGGCCCGCCAGACCGAAACCGGTCACATCGGTCATGGCATGCACGCCGTCCAGGGCGGCTAATTCGGGGCCGGGCGTGTTCAGCTGGGTGGTGACGGCGATCATTTGCGCGTAGCCCGCGGCGTCGAGTTTTTCTTTTTTGAGGGCCGCCGACAAAATGCCCACGCCCAGCGGTTTACCCAAAATCAGCTTGTCGCCCACGCGGGCATCAGCGTTGCGTTTGACGCGACCGGGATGGACCAGACCGAGGGCGACCAAGCCATAAATCGGCTCCACCGAATCAATCGTGTGGCCCCCGGCAATCGGGATACCGGCGGCGCGGCAGACGCTGGCGCCGCCTTCGAGAATTTTGCCGATGGTCTCGGTTGACAACACGTTGATCGGCATGCCCACCAGCGCCAGCGCCAGAATCGGTTGACCGCCCATGGCGTACACATCGGAGATGGCGTTGGTGGCGGCAATGCGGCCAAAGTCAAACGGGTCGTCCACGATCGGCATGAAGAAGTCGGTGGTGGCGATCAGCGCCTGCTCGTCGTTGAGCTTGTAGACGGCAGCGTCATCCGCCGTCTCGATACCGACCATCAATTCCTTGGGGATCGGCATACCGGTGGTGCCCTTGAGAATTTCAGACAGCACGCCGGGCGCGATCTTGCAGCCGCAACCGCCGCCGTGCGACAGGCTGGTGAGACGAGGCTGGGGCGTGTTGAGATGAGGGGCGTTGACGGGGGTATTCATATTGTTTTTTCAGTGAAGTGAGACATTATCTTGGGGGTGTCAGGGCGCCAGCACGCGAATTTGCAGCAAGCGCCGCACGGTGCTGCGGGTGTCACTGCCGTAAACCCCTTGTTGCGGGCTGCTGCCTTCTGCAGCGATCGTGGTCCATTGGCCCAAAGGCGCGCTCACCGTGGTCATGACCTGGCTGCGAAACTGGTCGGGCAATTCGGCCCCCACGCGGTCGCCCACATGGGCCGATTGCAACTGAACCTCCAGCGCCACCGGCTGACGGGCCCCGGGCCAGCGTGCTTTGACCTTGAAACTTTGACCGGCATCCATCCACGTCACGGCCTGGGTCACGGCACCGCCGCTGCCGGTCGTCGATACGCCTGAGCCCGCCTGCTTTTCGCTGTAGGCCGAGGCCGACTGAACCCACTGCATCGGGATCGATCGACCGACCCGCAGGCTGGCCTCTTCACCGTTACGCACCTGAACTTGTTGCGTCGCCAAGAGGGGATCGCGCGCCTGGGTGCTGACGCCGTAGCCAGCGCTGGCACCGTCTTCGATCTGCCGCAATTCAACCATCAGGTTGCGCTTGGGTAACTCGGCGCGGGCCGGCAAGGCAGCCCACAGCATGAAGCCAATCAGGCCGGGCAGAAGCAGGTATTTCAGTGCAGTATGTTTCATGGGGGTGATTGTTCCACTGCGCACGCCCACTGCCAAGCCAGAGCCTGACCAGCATTGGGGGCGACCCCACTGAAGGCGCGTTTATGCTCAAATAACTGACCGATCAACACTTGACTGGAATTGCACATGACCTCCATTGCTTCCGTGGCGCTTTCTGGCATGAACGCGGCGCAAACTACGCTGAATGCGTCGGCGCACAACATCGCCAACCTGAACACCGCGGGGTTTCGGCGCCAGGAAGTCGTTCAAACACCCGAGGCCAGTGGCGGCGTTTCGACGACTGTGACCACCGCCCGCACACCGGGCTCGGCGCTGGAGACAGACGTTGTGACGCAGCTCCAGGCCAAGAACGCCTTTTTAGCCAACCTAGCGGTGTTCAAAACCAGCGACAAGATGGCCGGCGCCTTGCTGGACCAGACCGCCTGAAGCGGGTGGCCCCACGCCCGGCCCCACTGTCAGCGGGCAACGCCCAGCACCTGCTGTCCGCCCAAATAAGGCTGCAGCACCGGCGGTACGGACACCGAGCCATCGGCATTCTGGTAATTTTCCAGCACCGCCACCAGCGTGCGGCCCACCGCCAGGCCGGAGCCGTTGAGCGTATGCACCAGCTCATTTTTACCCTGCGCGTTCTTGAAACGGGCTTGCAGGCGGCGTGACTGGAAGGCCTCGCAGTTGGAGTTCGAACTGATCTCGCGGTAGGTGTTTTGCGCAGGCAACCACACTTCGAGGTCATAGGTCTTGCTGGCACCAAAGCCCATGTCGCCGGTGCACAGCGACATCACCCGGTACGGCAAACCCAGCTTTTGCAAAATAGCCTCGGCGTGACCGACCATGGTTTCCAGCGTCTCGTAGCTGGTGTCGGGGTGCACGATTTGCACCATTTCGACCTTGTCAAACTGGTGCTGGCGAATCAGGCCGCGCGTGTCGCGCCCGGCGCTACCGGCTTCAGAGCGGAAGCACGGTGTGTGGGCGGTGAGCTTGATCGGCAACTCGGCCTCGGCCACCACCACATCGCGCACAAAGTTGGTCAGGGGCACTTCGCTGGTCGGGATCAGGTACAACGCGGTGTTGTCGGGGGCAACTTCGCCCTCTTGTCCGCCTTTTTTGGCGGCAAACAAGTCGCCTTCAAATTTGGGCAATTGGCCCGTGCCGCGCAAAGTGTCTGCATTGACAATGTAGGGCGTGTAGCACTCGGTGTAGCCGTGTTGCTGTGTTTGGGTGTCAAGCATGAACTGCGCCAGTGCGCGGTGCATGCGAGCTATTTGGCCGCGCATGAATGTGAAACGTGCACCAGACAACTTGATGCCA
>CAJAFJ010000066.1 GCA_903938955.1 uncultured beta proteobacterium
AACAACACGCTGGACGCCGTGATTGGCCCCTTGAATGTGGCCGCCGGTTATGTCGACCGCATCTCCAAGGGCGACATTCCTACCAAGATCACCGACACCTACAACGGTGATTTCAACACGCTGAAAAACAACCTGAACCAGGCCATCACCTCCATCAACGCGCTGGTGACCGACGCCAATATGCTGGCCAAAGCCGCTGTCGAAGGCAAGCTGGAAACCCGCGCCGATGCGTCCAAACACCAGGGCGATTTTCAGAAGATTGTGGCCGGCGTCAACAACACGCTGGACGCCGTGATTGGCCCCTTGAATGTGGCCGCCGGTTATGTCGACCGCATCTCCAAAGGTGACATTCCCCCGCGCATCACCGACTCCTACAACGGCGACTTCAACACCCTGAAGAACAACCTGAACCAGGCAATTTCCTCCATCAACGCGCTGGTGTCCGAAGCCAATATGCTGGCCCAGGCCGCGGTGGATGGCAAGCTGGCCACGCGTGCCGATGCCTCCAAACACCAGGGCGATTTCCAGAAGATTGTGACTGGCGTGAACAACACGCTGGACGCCGTGATTGGCCCCTTGAACGTGACGGCCCGTTATGTGGATGACATCTCCAAAGGTGTCATTCCCCCGATCATCACGGACAACTACAACGGTGACTTCAACGTCATCAAGACCAACCTCAACAACATGGTCAAGATGATGAGCGAACTGCTCGCGCAGACCGACATCATCATCAAGGGCGCCGCCGACGGCGAACTCGACAAGCGCGCCAATGCCGCGCTGTTTGTCGGCGGCTGGAACAAGCTGGTGTCCGGTGTGAACGAGGTGGTGACCAACATCGTCAACCCGCTCAACGTGACCGCCAACTACGTGGACCGCATCGCCAAGGGCGATATTCCACCGGTCATTACCGCCGAGTACAAAGGCCAGTACAACAATATCAAAAACAACCTCAATGCCTGCATTGAGGCGACCAACCAGCAGGCCAATGCGGCCAAGGCCATTTCGATGGGCGACCTGACCGCCAGCGTCAGGATTCGTTCTGACAATGACGTCATGGCGAAGAGCTTGCTCGACGTGATCAAGGCCATCAACACCTTGGTGACCGATGCAAATTCGCTGTCCGAGTCAGCGGTGGACGGCCGACTCGAAGACCGCCTGGATGGCAACCGCCATCAGGGCGACTACCGCAAGGTGGCCGAAGGTCTGAATGCGGTGATGGTGGCGGTCAGCACGCCGGTGCAAGAGCTGCAGACCGTGCTCAGCGCCATGGAAGGGGGCGATCTGACCCAGTCCATGAAGCGGAACTACGAAGGCTCGTGGGACGAGCTGAAGTCCGCCTCGAACAACATGCTTAAAAAATTGGCGCAAGTGGTGGCCGACGTCAACGGCGGTGCGCAAGCGCTGGCCAGCGCGTCTGAAGAGGTGAGTGCCACGGCGCAGTCGCTGTCCCAGGCCGCCACCCAGCAGGCGGCGGGTGTGGAAGAGACCAGTGCCTCGATTGAGCAAATGACCTCCAGCATTGCGCAAAACACCGAGAACGCCAAGGTCACCGAAGGCATGGCCAGCAAGGCCGCGCAAGACGCGACCGACGGCGGCGAGTCGGTTAACGCCACGGTCGCGGCCATGAAGCAGATCGCCAAGAAAATCGGCATCATCGACGACATCGCGGCACAAACCAATCTGCTGGCGCTCAATGCCGCGATCGAAGCGGCGCGGGCCGGCGAGCACGGCAAAGGCTTTGACGTGGTGGCGGCCGAAGTGCGCAAGCTGGCGGAACGCAGCCAGGTCGCGGCGCAAGAGATTGGCGAAGTCGCCACCAGCAGCGTCGAACTGGCCGAAAAAGCCGGCAAACTGCTGGAGCAAATGGTGCCCACCATCCGCAAGACGGCCGACCTGGTGCAAGAGATTTCGGCCGCTTCCAGCGAGCAATCGTCGGGTGCCGGACAGATCAACTCAGCCGTGAGCCAGATGAGCCAGACCACGCAGCAAAATGCCGCCAGCTCCGAAGAGTTGGCCGCTACGGCCGAAGAGATGAGCAGCCAGGCCGAGCAATTGCAGCAGACCATGGCCTTCTTCAAGCTCAACAACGACGGCCATGCCAGTGTGCCCGTCGCCCGTGGTAAATCGGCAGCCGGCAAACCCGCCGCCAAACGCCACACGGCCAGCAAACACGACGGTGCGGTGACCTCCGCGGGCAACGCCGAGCTTGATGAGTCCGTGTTCACCAAGTTCTGAGGGAGCAAGCCATGAACGCATTGGTTAGAAGTGGTGGTCGCCCGCAGGCGGGCCTGCCCGCGACGCAGGCGGTGTCCGAGCAAAAGCAGTACTTGACGTTCATGCTCGGCGGCGAGATGTTCTCCATCAGCATCCTGAGCATCAAGGAGATCATCTGGTATGCCAACCTGACCGAGGTGCCGATGATGCCGGCCTGTATTCGCGGCGTCATCAACCTGCGCGGTGCGGTGGTGCCGGTGATGGATTTGTCGGCGCGCTTTGGCAAGCCGGCCACGCCCGTGACCAAGAGCACCTGCATCATCATCATCGAGGTCGCCACGCAGGTGGAGGGCGAAACCCAAAGCATGGGCGTGGTGGTGGATGCGGTGCAGGCGGTGCTGGAGATTCCGTCCTCAGAGATTGAGCCGGCGCCGTCTTTCGGCACCAAAATCCGCAGTGATTTCATTGAAGGCATCGGCAAAGTCAATGGCAAGTTTGTCATCCTGCTGAATGTCAACCAGGTGCTGTCCACCGAGGAAATCGGGGCGATGGGCCGGGCCGTGGCCAGCGAACTGGCCGTGGCGCCGACTTAACGTGCCCCGTCCTGGATGAGGCCCATTACCGACAGCGAGCTGGCCCAGTTTCAACGTTTTATCTTTGAGGAGGCGGGCATCACCCTGTCCTCCACCAAAAAGGCGCTGGTGATGGGCCGGCTGGGCAAACGTTTGGCACGGCATGAGCTGGAAAACTTTGGCCAGTACTTCAATCTGCTGGCGTCGGGGCAGCACCCCGACGAGGTGCAGATGGCGGTCGATTTGCTGACCACCAACGAGACCTATTTTTTTCGGGAAATCAAGCACTTTGAGTTTCTGCGCGCGCAGGCCCTGGCCACGCGCAACCGGGCGCAGCCGTACCGCATCTGGAGTGCGGCCAGCTCCAGCGGCGAAGAGGCCTATAGCATTGCGATGGTGCTGGACGACTGCCTGGAATCCACCCCCTGGGAGGTGCTGGGGACTGACATCAGTATGCAGGTGCTGCAAGGGGCCGAACGTGCTTTGTACAGCATGGAGCGCGGGCGCCATATTCCGCAGGCTTACCTGCGCCGTTATTGCCTCAAGGGCTCGGGCGAGCACGCCGGCAAGTTGCTGATTGAGCGCAAGCTGCGCGACCATGTGCTGTTTCGCTACCTCAACCTGAATGTGCCGCTGCCCGGCCTGGGGCAGTTTGACCAGGTTTTTTTGCGCAATGTGATGATTTATTTCAATGACGAGACCAAGCGCGAGATTGTGGCGCGGGTGATCGCGACGCTCAAGCCGGGCGGTTATCTGTGTGTTGGCCATACCGAGAGTCTGAACAACATCACGCAGGCCTTGCAGATGGTGGCGCCGGCGATTTACCGTAAGCCGGTGTAGCGTGAAGGCGCTTGACCATCTGGCGGATGTGTTTCTGCTGCCGGGCGAATTCTTTGTCGGCGATGCCCGGTACAAAATCCGCACCATGCTGGGCTCCTGCGTGTCGATCACGCTCTGGCACCCGATCGAGCGCATTGGTGCCATGTCGCATTTTTTACTGCCGACCCGGGGCCTGCCTGACCACCGTGCCGCGCGGGATGGCCGCTACGGTGACGAGGCGCTGGCGCTGATGCTGGACGAGCTTCGGCTCTTCGGCGTGTCGCCCAAGCGTTGCGAGGCCAAAATTTTTGGCGGCGGCAACATGTTTCCCGACCAGATGCACGCCAAAAGTCTGCATGTGGGGCAACGCAATGGGGAGGCGGCGATTGCGCTGATGCACGCCCACGGCATCCCGATTGTTTCTGAGAGCCTGTTTGGCGTGGGCCACCGGCAAATTATTTTCAACGTGACCAATGGCGATGTCTGGTCGCATCAGGTCGAGCCCGCCGCGCACGCACTTAAACCCCGGGGAGATTTGTTTTGACACGTATCAAAGTGATGGTGGTGGATGACTCGGCGGTGGTGCGACAAGTCGTCACAGCCCTGCTCTCGGAGGACCCCGACATCGAGGTGATTGCCGCCGTGGCCGACCCGATTCTGGCCATCGCCCGCATGAAGGTGCAGTGGCCCGATGTGATCGTGCTGGATGTGGAAATGCCGCGCATGGATGGCATCACTTTTTTGAAAAAGATCATGGCTGAGCGTCCAACGCCGGTGGTGATCTGTTCCACGCTGGCCGAGTCCGGTGCCAAAACCTCGATTGAGGCGCTGTCGGCGGGCGCCGCCGCCATCATCACCAAACCGAAGATCGGCCTGAAGCAGTTTTTGGTCGATGCCTCGGATGACATGGTGGCCGTGGTCAAGGCGGCGGCCAAGGCCAACGTCAAAAGGCTGCTGCCCCGCGCGGTCGTGGTCACGGGCAAAAACACAGCCGATGTGATCATGCCCGCCGCCGACAAAAATGCCGCCATGCTGCAGACCACCGAGCGCGTGGTGGCGCTGGGCACCTCGACCGGCGGCACCCAGGCGCTGGAGGTGGTGCTGACCAGTTTGCCCCGGGTCACGCCCGGCATTGTGATTGTTCAGCACATGCCTGAAAAATTCACCGCCGAGTTTGCCAAGCGGCTCAACAGCCTGTGCCAGATCGAGGTGCGCGAGGCGCAAAACAACGACCGCGTGATGCCGGGTCGCGCGCTGCTGGCGCCGGGCGGCAAGCACATGCTGCTGCGCCGCACCGGCGCGCAATATTACGTCGAGGTGATGGATGGCCCGCTGGTGAACCGGCACCGGCCGTCGGTGGATGTGCTGTTTCGCTCGGTTGCCAAATGTGCCGGTGCTAATGCGCTGGGCGTGATCATGACCGGCATGGGCGACGACGGTGCCGCCGGGCTGCTGGAGATGCGCCACGCCGGCGCCCACACGGTGGCGCAGGATGAAGAAAGCTGCGTGGTCTTTGGCATGCCCAAAGAGGCGATCAAGCGTGGCGGGGTGGAAAAAACCGTCACCCTGACCGCGATTGCACGCGAGATCATGCAGCAACTGAAGCTGTAATCGCGGCCGCCCAGCCAGGGCTTAGCGCGGGTGTTTGTGGTATTCCCAGTTGCCGTCGGGGCATTCTGTAAAGCCCATCTTTTCCCAGAAATCACGCGCCGTGAAGCGCACCCGGTCGGCCACCAGCACGCTGTAGCGCGCTTTCAGCATCTTGATGGCGGCGGCGCCGTAGCCGTTGCGCTGGTACTCGGGAAACACCTGGATCGAATAGACGATGGCTTTGTCACCCAACAGGCGGCAGCGGATGTTGCCAATGCGGGCGTCGGGCAGGTCGATGTCTATGCGGTCATAACCCGAGAGCGAGCCGCGCGGGTTGTCGGTAAATTTTGGCGTTTTATTCATGGGTCGATCACTCAAAGCCGCGGCAAAAGGCGAGCGCATTTTTGCCCAGGTCGGGCAGGTAGTAGCCCCCTTCCATAACGGCAAAACGGCGCTGGTGGCCGAGGCGAATGGCATAGGCCTGCAGCAGGCGCCCGATGCTGAAGTAGTCCTCGGTGGCGAGCTTGCCGCCCAAGTCGTGCAGGTAGGCGTCAAAGCCGGCCGAGACGGCGAGGATGTCCACCTGCGGTGCTTGCCGCAGGCGTTGATCCAGAATTTGCAGGTACTCGGCCGCGGTGTCGCCATAGGCATTGAAGACTTCGGCCTCGGGCCAGCCACGCAACACATCCTTGGTGCCATCGCCGGTGTGCAGGTCAAAGTCGACCACAAAGGCCGAGCGGATCAGTCCGGCCTCGCGCAGCGCCAGCAGTGACAGCGCCACGTTGCTGAAGGTGCAGTGGCCCCAGGCCGAGCCGCGGCTGGCATGGTGGCCGGGCGGGCGCACACAGGCAAAAGTGGGTTCGCCGCGCACCGCCCGGTGGGCCGCATGGATCGCCGCCCCGACGGCCAGCGAGGCCATGTCAAACAGGCGTGGTTTGGCTTCGATGCTGGCGATGTGGGCCTCGGTGTGGCCGCGCAGCAGGTCGGCCCGCGTGGCCGTGTCCGGGACTTCCACCTCGTAGCCGCCCTCTTGGCGCAGCGCGTTCATCATGCCGACCATGCGGCCTTCGGCGGCGCCGTTGTCGTACACGTCATCGGAGTAGAAAGAATCATGGAAAGATTCGTGAAAAACAACACGCATAAACAGTCGGTCTCTGGAACGTCGGAGCTTGATTTTAGGAGCTGGCCTGCGCCGCCAAGTGGGCTGTGATGTGGGCCTGTGCGTCCGCCAGCACCTGCGGCAGCCCCTGGGCCAACGCGGTGTAACTGGCCACATCGCCGGTCAGCCCGGCGGTTTCCAGCGCCGCGCTTAATTCGCCCAGCCGCAAGGCGCCCACGCTGCGCGCGGCCGACTTGAGGGTATGCGTCAGGCCACTCAGGGTGGGCTCATCGCCGGCTTGTGCCGCCGTGCCGATACCCGTGACTTGGGTCTGCGCATTCAGCAAAAATCTTTCCAGCAAGCGCCGGTGCATGGCCGGGTTATCGCCCACCAGCTCGGGCAGCGTGGTGGCATCCCACACGGCCGGTTCGGTCGGGCTGCTCGGGGGCGGCATCCACCGGGCCATCATCGGGCCCAGCTCTTTCAGGCGCACGGGCTTGGCCAGGTAGTCGTCCATGCCCCGCGCCCGGCAGCGCTCGGCTTCACCCTGGCGGGCGTTGGCGGTGATCGCCACTATCGGCTGGCGCGTGCCTGGCGCTTCGGCTTGACGGATCGCCTCGGTCAACTCAAAGCCATCCATGTTCGGCATGTGGCAATCGGTGAGCAGCAGCGCAAAGCGGCCGGTGCGCCACAGGGCCAGCGCGGCCACGCCATCGTCTGCCGATTCACTGGCGTAGCCCAGCAGGCGTAACTGCTCTTGAATCACGTCGCGGTTGGTTTCGTTGTCTTCGGCCAATAGGACCAAGCGGCCGGTACGCTGGGCTTCTTCAAGGCTCGGGGCGGGTGTGCCCGGGCGTGGGTGACGTAGCGCCAGCGGCTGGCCTGCGTCGGGTGACATCCGGCGGGCCGGCTCGGCCGCTTGCAAGGGCAGTTCGATGGTGAAGGCGGAGCCTTCGCCCAGCGTACTTTGCACGCTGATCTGACCCTCCATCAAGGTCACCAGCCGCTGCGAAATGGACAAACCCAGCCCGGTGCCGCCAAATTTGCGGGCGGTGCTGGCATCGGCCTGGGTAAAGGGCTGAAACAGCAAGGCTTGCGCCTGCGGGCTGATGCCAATGCCGTTGTCGGTCACGCACCAGCGCACGCCCGGGCCGCCGCTGGCCAGGGTGCAGGGCGTGACGGTGAGCGACACCCGCGCCGGATGCGCGGGCGTGCTGGGGGTGAACTTGAAGGCGTTGCCCAGCAGGTTCATCAGAATCTGGCGCAGCCGGGTGGGGTCGGTGCTGATCCAGGCCGGCAGCTCGGGCGATACCGTGACCAAGGTGTCGGTGGCTTCGTCGCTGGACTTGCTGACCATCAGCTGCGCCACTTCTTCGGTCAGGTCGCGCAGATGGGTGGGCAGGTACTCAATCGCCAGCTTGCCGGCCTCGATCTTGGACAGGTCCAGGATGTCATTCAAAATGGTCAGTAGCACCATGGACGAGTTGTGCATGGTCTCCACCATGCGGTGCTGTTTGCTACTGAGGTCAGTTTGTTGCAGCAGATCGATCATGCCCACCACACCATTCATCGGGGTGCGAATTTCATGGCTCATGTTGGCCAGAAACTCCGACTTGGCCTGGTTCGCCGCATGGGCCGCCTCTTCGATGCGGATGCGCTCGGTGATGTCGGTGGAAATACCGCACAGGGCGTAGATGTGGCCGGCCGTATTGAAGAGCGGAATTTTGACGCTCAGGTAGGTGGAGCGGTGCCCGTTGCGCAGGTTGAGGATCGTTTCTTCCTCGCGGAAGGTTTCGCCCCGGTCCAGCACCGGGCTGTCGTTGTTGCGGATTTTTTCACAGGTGGCGGCATCAAAGAATTTTTCGTCCCGCTGGCCCAGGATGCTGCTCATCGGCACACCGAACAGGTCGCACACGGGCCGGTTGGCAAACAGGTAGCGCCCCTCGGTGTCCTTGAGGTAAATGCAGGCATCGACGTTTTCGAGAATGTCGGCTAACTTGCGTTCGTTTTGCAGCAAGTCGGCAGTCTTTTGCATCACCATGTCTTGCAGGTGATCCCGGTGGTGTTGTAGCTCTTGTTCCGCCAGCTTGCGCTGGGTGATGTTGGTGCGAATGGCGACATATTTGACCGGTCGGCCATCGGCCCCCATAAACGGGGTGATGGTGGTCTGCACCCAATAAAGACTGCCGTCTTTGGCGCGGTTGCGCACCTCACCGTGCCAGACCTGCCCGGCGCGCAAGGTTTGGTACAGGTTCTGGAAAAACGACTTCGGATGTAGCCCCGAGTTCAGCAGGCGGTGGTTTTGCCCCAGTAACTCGTCACGCGAGTAGCCGCTGAGCTCGCACAGCTTGTCGTTGACGAAGGTGATGCGCCCCTGCACATCAGTGGTGGCCACGATGGCGTGGTTGTTCAGGGCGGCAATGAAGCTGCGGTGCTCCCGGTGGATCGCCGCTTCACGGTTCTGCAATGACAGCGCGGTCTTCTTGCTTGCCGCGATGTAGATCGCCAGCGTCATGCCGACCAGCGAGAGGACGATGCTGAAGAACCAGAAGTTGGACTCCAGGTAAGGGGTCCAATGAAGTCCCGGGTGGGCGTCGCCTTGGTACACCGTGTTGAAGCCCAGCAGCGCCACCACCAGCAAAGCCAGGCTGGTGCCGCGGGTGCCCAGCCGCATGGCGGCCCAGGTCACGTACAAAAACATCCAGTAGCCCTGGGGCGTCGAGTCGACCCATTCATGCAGCCAGGCGGGGCTGGATTCAAGCCCTGCATGGAGAAAGATCACGCTGCCAGCCAGCGCGGTGGCGCCCAGGATCAGCGCCGCCTCGGCGAGTTCTTTGGTGCTGGGGCGGTGCAGGGGGTTGGCCGCGGTGGGCCACCACACCAGAATCAGCGGCGTAATCAACACGATGCCCAACAGGTCGCCCATGCCCCATGTCAGCGCGCTGCCCAGGTAGTCGTCGCTGCCCACGCCGCCGCTCAGCACCAGTAGCGTCGCACCGGTCAATGCGCTGATGCTGGCGCCCACCACGCCGCCAAAGCCCAGTCGAATCAGGTCGTTCAAGCTCGGCAGGCTGGCGTCGAACCGCCCCGACTGTTTAATGACCCAGACGCTGGCCAGTGCACCCAACGCCGCGCCAACGCCCATGCCCGCACTGGCCCACAGCACGGGGACAAACAACAGGTTGGACAGGGACGCCCCCAGAAAAATAGCCAGGGCATAGCGCGGCCCGCCCAAAATCAAGGCCGCCAGTGCAATGCCACTCGGCAGAAAGAGGAGTGTCGCTTGGCCCGCGGTGGCGAAATTGGCCTGCACCAGCCAGGAGGTGACGGCATACAACAAGGCCACCCCGAGCTGCTTGACAAGTTCGGGGGGCGACGACAAGGTGGCAGGTTTTTTCATCATGCTTCAGAGGCTGGGACGTCTCTGATTATGGTGCTTGGGCGCCTGCCGTCGCGGGGCCGACGGCGGGGATTTCCGCTTATGATCGTTAATCCATTTCAAGAAGAAATATAGCAATGCCGAGTGACTCTCCTGTGTCTGCTTCTCTGCCTGTCCGGCCAGGGCCTTCGGTGCTGTGGTGGGCGCTGGCGCCGCTGTTGATCACGCTGATCGCCTCCCTGCCCTTGTGGTGGGCGGCGCCATCGGCGCCGTGGTTGGCCTGGCTGGGCGCGACCGTGCTGTCGATGTTGGCGGTCGGCTGGCTGGTGCTGCAATGGCAAGCCAGCGAAACCCGGCTGGCGCAAGCCCAGCGCCAGGCCGACGAACAGGCCCGCGCCGCACAGCAAGTGCTGGCCGACTTGTTGCAGGATGTGATGCCTGCTTGGCAGTTCCATGTGGACCTGGTTAAAACCCAGACCGAAGGCGCCATTCTGCAGCTCACCTCCAGCTTTTCAGCCGTGCTGGAGCAGTTTGATCTGGCCGGGATCGGGGGCGGCGTCAGCCACGCCGGGCTGGACGCCAATGCCGACAAAACCATCAGCTTGCTGGACCTGTGCGAGCGCGAGTTGCAGCCGGTGGTGCTGTCGCTGAGCAGCGTGATCGAGGGCAAGGACGCCCTGTTAAGCAACATCCGCAACCTGGCCA
>CAJAFJ010000067.1 GCA_903938955.1 uncultured beta proteobacterium
CCGCCCGGTTTTGAGAATGCCGGCAAGCCCGGCTATTACACCGTTAAACCCGGCGAAACCCTGATTCGCATTGGTCTGGACCATGGCCAGTCTTACAAAGACATTGCCCGCTGGAGCAATGTTGAAAATGCCAATAAAATTGAAGTCGGTCAGGTGTTGCGCGTTGTACCCCCCGTGGCCGTTGTAGCGCCGGTGGTGGCCACTGCGGGGGCGGTCTCGAAGCCGGTGACCCTGTCCAGCGTCTCACCGGTAGCCTCTGGCCCGGTGCCACCCGCCAGCGCGGCGGCCAAGCCTGCCTCTGCGGCATCCGCCAGTTCGGTGCCTGCGACGACGACCGCTGCGGCGGGTGCTTCTGAGGATGATATTGCCTGGATCTGGCCCACCAACGGCGCTGTGCTGGCTGGCTTTGACGAGGTTAAAAACAAGGGGCTGGACATTGGTGGTGCCAACGGCGACCCGGTGCTGGCGGCGGCCGATGGTCGCGTGGTGTATGTCGGTGCCGGCCTGCGCGGTTATGGCAACCTGATCATCCTGAAGCACAACAACACCTATTTGACGGCCTACGCCCATAACAAGACCTTGTTGATCAAAGAAGACCAGTCGGTGCGCAAGGGGCAGAAGATTGCCGAAATGGGCAGCAGCGATGCAGATCGCGTCAAGCTGCATTTTGAGGTGCGCCGCCAAGGCAAACCAGTCGACCCAGCCAAGTACCTGCCGGCCCGGTAATCAGCCTCGCATGAACGTGCCCAGCGCGTTCATGCTGATCCCACAGGCTTCTAGCTTGCGTTCATTCTGCGCAGGCAGCTATTCAATGTATGGCGTGTAACGCTTCTCCTCATGACTGACGACATCAAAAAAACCGACCTTTACCCCCCCGACTCGTTGTTGGTTGAGTCGCTGGACCTCGAAGCGCAGGGCGTCGCCCATCGGGCTGACGGCAAAGTGGTGTTCATCAAGGGCGCCTTGCCCTTTGAGACGGTGAGTGTCAATGTGCATCGCAAAAAGAACAACTGGGAGCAGGGCATCGTCAGCGCGATTCACCACGAGTCGTCGCAACGCGTCAAGCCCAGTTGCCCGCATTTTGGTTTGCATGAAGGCGCGTGTGGCGGTTGCAAGATGCAGCATCTGCACACCGGCGCGCAGGTCGCGGTCAAGCAACGGGTACTTGAAGACAACTTGTGGCACCTGGGCAAGGTCAAGCCGGACAATATTTTGCGTCCCATTGAAGGCCCGGCCTGGGGCTACCGCTACCGGGCGCGAATTTCGGTGCGCCATGTGCGTAAAAAAGCCGCCGTGCTGGTCGGGTTTCATGAGCGCAAAAGCGGTTATGTGGCCGACATGAAAGAGTGCCATGTGTTGCCGCCCTATGTGAGCGATTTGCTGCTGCCGCTGCGCGCGCTCATTACCTCGATGGACGCGATAGAAGACGTCCCCCAGATTGAGCTGGCCTGCGGTGACACGGTGATTGCGCTGGTGCTACGCCACATGGCGCCTTTGAGTGAGGGTGATGTGGCCCTGTTGCGTGAGTTTGCGCAAACCCACGTCGGCGTGCAATGGTGGTTACAGGCCAAGGGGCCAGAAACCGTGAAGTTGCTCGATGAGGGCGGTGAGGAACTGAGCTACGACTTGCCTGAGTTCGGCATCCACATGCCGTTCAAGCCGACCGACTTCACCCAGGTCAATCCGCACATCAACCGGGTTCTGGTGTCACGTTCGCTGCGCTTGTTGGACGCGCAAAAAAATGAACGGGTGATCGACTGGTTTTGCGGTCTGGGCAATTTCACACTGCCGATTGCCACCCAGGCGCGCGAAGTGCTGGGCGTGGAGGGCAGCGAGGCCCTGGTCGCCCGCTCGCGCGAAAATTACACGCTGAATGTGGCCCTGGCCCCGGCCAGCCGTCCCTTGGCTGCGACTAGTTTTGTCGCGAGAAACCTGTTTGAGATGACGCCTGCGTTGCTGATTCAGGATGGCGTGGCAGACCGCTGGCTGATTGACCCGCCGCGTGAAGGTGCTGTGGCGCTGGTGCAGGCGCTGGCTGATTTGCATCAGCAAAAGTTGGACCCAGTGGGCAACCCGCTCACGCCCGGTGCCGAGCTGTGGACGGCGCCCAAGCGCATTGTGTACGTGAGTTGCAACCCGTCAACGCTGGCGCGTGATGCCGATATTCTGGTGCACCAAGCCGGTTATCGCTGTTCCATGGCCGGCGTGGTGAACATGTTCCCGCACACTGCGCACGTCGAGAGCATGGCGGTGTTTGACTTGGAAGGCTGATCTGGCGGCTAGCGCACCGTAATGATCAGTGCGCGGCGGCTTTGGCCGTTTTCGCGGCTTTGGTGCCGGACTTCGATTTGGGTTCGTCAATGATTTCTTCGACGGGTTCAGCCGGTGCGACCGGTTCGGCCTTGACCACCGTGGCGCGAATGCCTTCGAGCTTGTTTTCGCGCATGTACTGGTCCATGTCTTTCCAGCCGGTAAACATGTCGGCTTTGGAGGCTTTCTCGTTCAGCAGATAGCAGTCTTCAATGCTGCGCAAGCCAAAGCGGCAGGCGCCGCCGATGGCTTTGGCATCCGCCTCCCGCTGGGCGATTCGGGGGTCTGGCCCCATGCCAGGAATGTCGCACCCCGCCAACAGCAGGGCGATAGCAGGGATAAGCAGGCGTAGGTTCATAAGTGGGCGCAATGGGTCACCGCGTGAGGAGCAATATGGGACTCATTTTGAGCTTGGCGTCGGTGTGTAAAGCCAAGAAAAAAGACCCCTTTGGGGCCTTTTTTCAGAAGTCGTGGGGCAAAGCTTAATCGCGTTCGCCACC
>CAJAFJ010000068.1 GCA_903938955.1 uncultured beta proteobacterium
CCGGGGTGCTGGCGCACGCGCGCCAGCAGGTTAAGCCAGCGCAGGTTGAACTGGTAAATCGGCTTCACCGGCACCGCATGCTCCGACGCGCCCGGCACTACGTTGACCTGCGGCGTGGAGCCGATGTTGATCGACGCCAGGTCATACGGCACCGGTGGCCGGTGGCGGCACAGCACCTTGCCCGCCACCCTGTCTATGCCCACCACCTCGTCCCGGTACAAGCGGGCGCCGGCAAAGCCCGCCAGCCGGGCCAGATCAATATGGACCTGGTCATAGTCGTAATGACCCGCGATGTAGCCCGGCAGCATGCCGGAGTAGGGCGTGTGGGTGTCGGTACAAATCAGGGTCAGGCGCACGCCGGGTTGCGGCCGCATGCCAAACCGTTTGAGCACGCCCACATGGCTGTGACCACCGCCAATCAAGACGATGTCGCGCAGAACTGGCTGTTCAGAAACTTGCATTCAGGGTGTCCAGAGTGAGTCGACCAGTTGCAGCAGCGCGGCCTGTTCCGTGTCTGGTGAAAACAGGGGCGCGCGCAACTGGCACTGGCGCTGCAGATGCTGCAGCAAACTTCGATTGTCGGGCACCGTTTTGTCAGGGCTGGCTGGTGTCACCTGATCGTCCCGGCACTGGCGCAGCAGCCGGGCCAAGCCCTGCGCATCCCCCACTTCAAAATACCCGGCGTAATCAGCGCCCAGCATGCCCACGTTGCCCGCCATGTGCGAGGCCAGTACCGGCGTGCCGCAGCGCACGGCCTCCATCAGCACATGGGCACCGCCCTCCAGGCGGCTGGTATGCACCAGCACATGCGCGCGCTGGATGCGTTTGAGTGTGGCCTCGTGCGGCAGCGCGCCCAGCCAGCGGTAGTGCGGGCAGGCGCGGGCGGTGGCTTGGGCCGCCAGACCCAGCGCGGCCTCCAGCGACGCGCCGATGTGGTCGATCAGAATGTCGGGCTCCTGGTGCAGCAGCTGGGCGGCGGCCATCAGGGTCAGCGGGTCTTTTTCTTCGCGCAGATGGCCGACCATCACGGCGCGCAGGTGGCGGCTTGCTTTGGGCAGCGACTGGCGCTGGGGGGTTGACTGCAAAATCACCCGCGTTTTGGCCAGGACCTGTGCCGGCAGCATCTGCGGCGCCTGGTCTTGCAGCACCACCAGCCGCTGTGCCAGTGCCAAAGACCGCTGAGCCGCGGCATCGATGGCAATGTCGTGGTACAGGTCGGTGCCGGTTAACACCACGGCCAGGCCTTTCGCGCCGCGCGCTTGTGACCAGGCCTGCACGGCGGCGGCGGAGCGCCGCGCGTGCAGGGCGAGCATGACCTCGTCCTGCGCCTGTGCGTCAGCCTCCGGCCACTCGCGCACGATGCGCACGCGGTGATGCGGAGCCAGCAGGCGCTGCCAGCGCCGGGCCGTTTGCCAGTTGCCGTTGTTGGCCTCAGACAGGGCGGGGCTCACAATCACAATCTGGATTCGTTTCATGCTCAAGGTTATAGCTTGATTTGTGCCGCTATCGGCCGCGCCGCTCGCGGCTTAGGCCATGCCGAGGCGTTCAGTATGACGCGCTGCTGGTCGGTATCCACGCCACGTTTGTGTCAGTTAATTGAAAAATTCATAAAAATATTTAACTTGTCAAGCAGGTTAACCCTTGATCATTTAATTTATGATGCATTGCAACAATTTCCCTTGTCCGCAGCGGCAGGGGTTGGCGATAACCCCCGGAGCTTTTCCTCATGCGTACGTATTTCGTAGCGGCGACAGAACCTAACGTCGGTCTTACCTCGGTGTCACTTGGTCTCTTGCGGGCGCTGCAACGGCGTGGGCTGAAGGTCGCCTTTGTCAAACCCGTGACCAAGGGCACGCCGGACACCGAGCCGTCGGTCTTGTTTGCACGCAGTATCTGCCACGTTGACAACACCCCCGCGCCCTTGTCCATGAGCCTGGTGACCCAGTGCGTGACCAGCGGCAAGACCGATGAGATGCTGGAAGATATCGTGAGCCTGGCCATGTCCTGCACCGAGGGCGCTGACGTGCTGGTGGTGGAAGGCATTCACGCCGATCCGAGCCGGGCCTTCATTCCGCGCCTGTCGTCCGATATTGCCCGCAGCTTGCAAGCGGACGTGGTGCTGGTGGCCAGCGGCGCGGATGCCGTCGGTATCGCCCAGACCAATTACATGATTTCCCAGGTGCGCCATGCCGGGCGCGAGGTGGTGGGGGTGGTCTTTAACCGGGCGCAAGCCGGGTTTGATGCCGCCGCTGCTGCCAGCCAGCTGGACGGCGTGCCGATCTGGGGGGTCATTGAAGAGAACCCCGTGTTGTCCGCGCCGCGCACCGTTGATGTCGCCCGCCATCTGGGCGCCGAGGTGATGATCGAGGGCGAAATCGCGTCCCGGCGCGTGCTGGAAACCGTTTTGGCCGCCCGTTCGGTGTCCGAGGTCATTGCCCGCCTCAAGCCGGGCGCCCTGGTGGTTACCGCCGGTGACCGCGACGACATTATTTTGGCCGCCGCGCTGGCCGCCAGCAACGGCATTGAACTCGCCGGTTTGGTCCTGACCCACAACAGCTTCATCAGCCCGCGCATCGAGCGCTTTGGCTCGCGCGCCTTCCACAGCGGTTTGCCGGTGCTGCGCACCGATGGTGACAGTTATGAGACCGCCGCCCGCATCAGCCGCTTGCCCCTGGCGGTGCCGCAGGACGACTTGAGCCGCATGGATACCGTGATCGACAGCGTGGCCGAGCATCTCGATGCCACCGCGATATGCGCCGGACTGGAGCTGGCGGTCTCGACCCGCATGTCACCTCCGGCCTTCCGTTACCAGTTGATTCAGAAAGCACGCGCGGCCAACAAACGCATCGTGCTGCCAGAAGGTGATGAGCCGCGCACGATTCGCGCCGCGGTGATTTGTACCCAAAAAGGCATTGCACGCTGCGTGCTGCTGGGCAAGCGCAAGGTGATTGAGTCCGTCGCCGACTCGCTCGGCATCGAATTGCCGCCGGGGCTGGAAATTCTGGAACCCCAGCAGATAGCCGAGCAATATGTGGCGCCGATGGTGGCACTGCGCAAGAACAAAGGCCTGACGCCCGGGCAGGCCATGGTCGCGCTGGAAGACACCGTGGTGCTCGGCACCATGATGCTGGCTATTGACGAAGTTGACGGACTGGTCAGCGGCGCCGTTCACACCACGGCCAGCACGGTGCGCCCGGCTTTACAACTGATCAAGACGGCGCCGGGTTCAAGTATCGTGTCGTCCTGCTTCTTCATGCTCATGCCGGAACAAGTGCTGGTGTACGCCGATTGCGCGGTCAACCCCGACCCCACCGCCAAAGAACTGGCCGAAATCGCCAAGCAGAGCGCCGACAGCGCCCTGGCCTTCGGCATTGACCCCAAGGTGGCAATGATTAGCTACAGCACTGGCGCCTCTGGCTCGGGTGACGACGTCGAGAAGGTGCGCGCCGCCACCGAGCTGGCCCGGACCCAATGGCCAGAGTTGGTGATCGATGGCCCGATGCAGTACGACGCTGCCACCGTGAGCGATGTGGCCGCACAAAAAGCGCCCGGCAGTGCCGTGGCGGGCCAGGCCACGGTTTTTGTGTTCCCCGACCTGAATACCGGCAACACCACCTACAAGGCGGTTCAGCGTTCAGCCAACGTGGTGTCGGTGGGCCCGATGCTGCAGGGCTTGCGCAAGCCGGTGAATGACTTGTCGCGTGGCGCTTTGGTTGACGACATTGTGTTCACCATCGCCCTGACCGCGATCCAGGCGCAAGCACTGTCTGATCAAGGCGCTTGATCCGGGTAGCCGCGCTGCCTTTCGGCGTACCCGCGACGGCATGATTAATAAAAACGCACCCTATTACGCCCAGCCTCTTTCGCCTGATACATCGCGACATCCGCCCATTTCAGAAGGTCGTCCTGACTGGCTTCATTGCCGACAAACACGGTAATGCCAATGCAAGCCGTACAGTGATGCTCGATGCAGGTCTCGGCGTCCTTGTCGTGTGTGATGGCAATGCGGTAAGGCTTGGACAAGGCTGCGCGCATTTTTTCCGCGATCGCCTTGGCCTCTGAGAGTGATTCTTCCCTGTCCGTCGCCAGTTCACTGATCATGACGACAAATTCATCACCGCCGAATCGGGCTACTGTATCCATTTCGCGTACACAGCCCTTCAATCGCTCGGCGGCCTCGATCAACAGCAAGTCACCCGCCTCATGCCCATATTGATCGTTGATGGGTTTGAAATTGTCCAGATCAAGGAACATCAGCGCACCATAGTTCCTGCTACGGCTGCTGGAAGCCATGGCCTGATGCAAACGATCCCTCAATAGTCTGCGATTAGGCAGTTGGGTCAGCGTGTCGTGATAGGCCAGTTGTTTGATGACTTCATCTTTGCGTTTTCGTTCGGTAATGTCCTGCACCAACCCTGCCAGACGAACCACTCGCCCGTTGTCGTCACGCTCTGGAAAACCCTTGACGAAGCAGGTGCGCTGTTCTCCGTCAGGCATCACACTCATCAGTTCGAGCTCATAGGGTATGCCGTCCGACACAGCCTTGCGCACTGCATCAAACAGCATTTGCGTAGACTGGGGTGTATATAACTGAGCCTGCCCCTCCAGGTTGGGAACTCCGAGGGCTGGGTCACGGCCGAAAATCAGAAACATCTCGGGCGACCAGGTCACAAGGTTTGACTCGATCTCCCATTCGAAACTGGCCAGACGTGCCATGCTTTCAGTGCGCTCCATCATGACTTGCCGTTTTTGCAAGGTTTTGGCGACCTGTTTGCTCTCTGTGATGTCTCTTGCAATGATGGAAGCGCCAATCACACGGCCTGCTTCATCGAGAATCGGCGAGTTCGAAATCGACACATTGATTAATTGACCATCCTTACGACGGCGAACGGTCTCAAAGTGACTGACTCTCTCACCCCGAGAGGTTCGCGACACAATTTCAAGTTCCTCATCAATTCGATCTGGAGGAATCAGCATCTGTAATGGGCTGCCGATCGCTTCGCTTGATGTGTATCCAAATATCTTCTCGGCACCGGCGTTCCAGCTTTCAATGGTGCCATCCAACGATATTCTGACAATGGCATCTTGCGACGATTGAATGATGGCCGCACTCGTTTGTAATTTGGTGTTCGCCTGTTGCAGGCGTAGCTTCGCCAGTCCCATCTCCCCCATCACGTTGGCCAGGCGGGTGAAGAACGCCATCATCGACTTCACTTCTTCTGCAGAAAATATGGGCGCTCGCTCCATGGCGCTGATATAGGCGCTTTTGTCGAACCCGAATTCGTCTGCCTGACGAAGAAAAAAGGTCTTTTTCGGTGGCTCCAGGAAAAACTGCCTGGTAAAGAAGTTGGCTACATGTTCTCCGGCAATGGTGATGGGCACCGCCACATCGACCATACCGTTCTTGCATTGGTAGACGTTGTAGGCGTCACCTTTCTTTAAATGATCGGCCAGGTCCGTGTCGCTTTCCTGGCAACGCGCACATGTCGCCGGATTGACACGATGGAACTGGGTGCAGATGTCCTGCCAGCCAGTCGCAACCAGCACGGCTCCCTCCCGGTCGAGAACAGCGGTCACAGCGCCTGTGATCGCGGTGAAGCTCTCGCATAAGCCGCGAAGTTCACCAATATCAACCAACTCTGACAGATGCAAGGTAATCTCCTCCAGAAGGTCAAGACAACGCAATTGTTATTGCGATCTATAGGTCAACTTTTAATCACCCAAGACGGGCGACTTTCGAATTTAATGGCCCGTATGTGGCCACCGAATTGCCGTTACATCCTCTTCACCAACGCCTCAAACTCCTCCATCGGCAACGGTTTGCTGAACAGATACCCCTGAAATGCCCGACACCCGACTTTGGCCAGGAAGTCTCGCTGTCCCTCGGTCTCCACCCCTTCAGCGATCACCCCCAAGCCCATGCTTTGCGCCAGGGCAATCACCGTCCTGGCAATGGCGGCATCGTTGGCGTCAATCAGGATGTCGCGAACAAAACCCTGGTCAATCTTGAGCTGGTCCAGTGGCAGTAGTTTTAAATAGGCCAGGGACGAATAACCCGTTCCAAAGTCATCCAGCGAGAAGCTCACGCC
>CAJAFJ010000069.1 GCA_903938955.1 uncultured beta proteobacterium
GCCCCTGGTGAAGTCCCGTTCATCAACCCGACAGGCGACGCCAGGCTGGCAACTGCGGGCACCGGTGATGTGCTGGCGGGCATGGTGGGAGCTCGTCTGGCGGGGGGATTGCCCGCTCTTGAGGCTGCACGAGAAGCGGTTTACCAACATGGTCACTTGGCAGATCTGTGGCCAGCTGATCACCCCTTGAGCGCAGGCCGGCTGTCAAGCAGGCTATGGACTACTTGAACAGTCGCCATCAAGTCTGCGCCTTTTGAGACCCGCATGGCTGACACGCCTATCGTGACATCTCAAAAAACCGAGGGTACCCAAGGGCCCACGGAATATTGAGTCGCATCGATAAAGCTGAACTCTTGTATACGTCGACACAGGCTCACTTCTGTATGTCATTCAAGATTTCATGCGGCCGTCTCAATCGTCATATGGGCAAGCCTGCTGCTTGGTAAACAAGCGCAAGCTTGATTGATTAGCGACGCCGCGGCTTTTTCGCTTTGTCTTTGTTCTTGACCGTTGCAGATCTGGCACCCGTTTTTGCAACAGGCGCAGCCGAACGTGGTGCCCGCGCCAAGGGTTCTGAAATTTTTCGTGTGGTGCGCTTGGGCGGAGCGCCCGTTGGTCGAGCCTCCAGATCAGCGAGATTGCCGCCCTCACGCACAACGCCTTTGTCTTTCATGCCACGCGAGGTCACCGCCTGACCGTCTTGAACCAGTCGGAAATCAATCCTGCGGCCATCCAGATCGACCCGGCTGACCTGCACCTGCACGCGCGTACCAATGGCATAGCGCATGCCGGATCGCTCACCGCGCAATTCCTGGCGCGCCTCGTCAAAGCGATAGTACTCACCACCCAGTTCGGTAATGTGAACCAAGCCTTCAACATACATGGCATCCAGCGTCACGAACAGGCCAAAACTCGTGACCGAGCTAACCAGACCTGAGTATTCCTCGCCAAGATGCTCGTGCATGTACTTGCATTTGAGCCACGCCTCGACATCACGACTGGCCTCATCGGCACGGCGCTCATTGGCACTGCAATGCATGCCTGCGGCTTGCCAAGCCTGCGTTTCAGGGCTCTGTTTTTTGGGTTTCTGACCCGGTTCGGCGACGCGGGCAGCCAGACCTTTTTCAAGCCGTCGTGACAACTTGGCATGTGCTTCGCCCGGCGTGGGTAATACCGGCAATTGGTATTTGCTCTTGGCCAGAATGGCTTTGATGACACGGTGAACCAGCAAATCCGGGTAACGACGAATTGGGCTGGTGAAATGGGTGTAGGCATCAAATGCCAAGCCGAAGTGACCGTTGTTCACCGGCGTGTAGATCGCCTGCTGCATGGAGCGCAGCAGCATCGAGTGAATCTGCTGCGCGTCAGGCCGGTCTTTGGTCGCGTTCGCAATGGCCTGGAATTCAGCCGTCTCGGGGGTGTCGCTGATCGTCAAACCCAAGCCTGTTACTTTGAGGTAGCTGCGGAGAATTTCGATTTTCTCGGGCGTCGGCCCCTCGTGCACGCGAAACAGACCGGCGTGCTTGCTGTGGGCAATGAAATCCGCGCTACACACGTTGGCAGCCAGCATCGCCTCTTCGATCAGTTTGTGCGCATCGTTGCGGGTGCGCGGCACGATTTTCTCGATGCGCCCAGCGTCATCACAAACAATCTGCGTCTCGACCGTTTCAAAATCAACAGCGCCGCGACGCACACGCGACTTCAGCAAGGCTCGGTAGACATCATGCAGATTCATCAGATCGGTCACACGGTCTTTGCGTTTAACCGCTTCAGGTCCGTGCGTGTTCGACAAAATGGCAGCCACCTCGTTGTAGGTAAAGCGGGCATGACTCCACATCACGGCCGGATAAAACTGGTAAGCCGATACCTCGCCGTCTTCGGACACCACCATGTCACAAACCATGCACAGGCGCTCGACTTCAGGATTCAGCGAACACAAGCCATTGGAGAGTTTCTCCGGCAACATAGGAATGACGCGGCGCGGAAAGTAAACACTGGTCGCGCGGTCATAAGCGTCTGTGTCAATGGCTGATCCGTTTTCTACATAGTGGCTCACATCGGCAATCGCTACCAACAAGCGCCAGCCCTTGGCGGCAGATTTCCCCTTGCCAATTTTCATCGGCTCACAGTACACCGCATCATCGAAATCACGGGCGTCTTCGCCGTCGATGGTCACCAAAGACACATCGGTCAAATCAACACGGTTTTTCTTATCTTGAGGGCGAACCTTGTCGGGCAAGGTACGCGCCAGAGCAATGCAGGCATCAGAAAACTCATGGGGGACGCTGAACTTTCGAACGGCAATCTCAATCTCCATGCCGGGATCGTCAACCTCACCTAACACCTCTTTCACCCGCCCCACGGGTTGGCCATACAAAGCGGGCGCATCGGTCAGTTCAACCACCACCACCTGCCCCGGTTTGGCATCGCCGGTAGCCGCTTTCGGAATGAGTACGTCCTGCCCAAAGCGTTTGTCTTCGGGTACAACAATCCAGATGCCGCTTTCCAGCAGCAAGCGACCAATGATGGCTTGTTTGGGCCGCTCGATAATTTCAAGCACTCGGCCCTCGGGTCGCCCTTTGCGGTCACTGCGCACAATGCGGACCTTGATGCGGTCTTTGTGCAACACAGCCCGCATTTCGTTAGGCGGTAAGTAGATGTCGGATTCACCGTCATCGCGGGACAAAAATCCATGTCCATCACGATGACCTTGAACCGTGCCTTCGACTTCATCCAGCATGCCGCTGGTTTGGCTAATATTCTTGATAAAGAAATCCTCTTTCCTGAAATGCTCAGGTAGCAAAAATGGATAACGGAACACATGGCAAGCACATGCTCGGGCTGGATAAAACGAAACTACACCACGCCAACTACACGAATAATATAGAGGAGTTGCATGACAGTGAATCGTTCGGATATAGAAAAACTATAAATGTGGTCGATCTGAATAATTTCTGATCAAGACAAGCGAAAGGGCCGAAATAGCAGTGCTATACTATCA
>CAJAFJ010000070.1 GCA_903938955.1 uncultured beta proteobacterium
CGGGGCAATGTTGGCCACCTTGGACACCGACTCTTTCAGCAGCGCCATCGCTTTGTGTGCATCGGCACTGCCTGCCAGTTGGGCCACCAATTCCACGCGACGGTGGGGGTTGGCCGAAAAGTTCTTGATGTCCCCGCCCATGATCTTGCCGTTGCCGACGATGGTCTTGACGTTGTCTGGCGTGGTGAGCGTGGTGCCAAACAAACCCAACTCCAGCACCGTGCCTTCGACACCGCCCACCCCAACGTAGTCGCCCACCTGGTAGGGTCGCAACACCAGCAGGAAAATGCCCGCGGCAAAGTTGCCCAGCAAACCGCTCCAGGCGGCGCCAATGGCCACGCCCGCACCGGCCACCAAGGCGGCAAAGGAGGTGGTTTCCACACCGAAGTAACCCAGAATCGCCACCACCAGAATGATGTTGAGCGCCACGGTAATGAAGCTCACCAGGTAGCGCTGCACCGTCGGGTCCACTTTTTGACGGCTCATGCCGGCGCCCACCAAGCCGGTAACCCTATTGATCAGCCAGCGCCCGATCACAAACACCGCAATCGCCCCCAAGGCCTTGAGCCCAAAAGCGACCAAGATGGGTTGGGCCTGGTCCAGCCAGGTGTTTATTTTTCCAGTGTCCATCGCCTACTCCCGTTAAAGGTGACTTGAAAATAATTTCAAATACCACGGTAAGCGAATATGCGCCCGTCAAATTGACAGATCGCACATACCGCGCAAGCTGGCGCAGGGTGGTACGCTCTTCTATTTAAGGAATCACCATGCAAAACAACAACCTCAACCACGTACTTGAAACTTGTGGTCACGCCGTTGGCTTTGCGCTGGCCGCTGCCCTGCGCAGCCAGGCCGAGTCGAGCGACAAAAATAATCTGAAGGGGGTTGCCGAGAACCTTCAAACCATGGTCAGCGACGCGCGCTTTTCGCCTGATGTCAGCCTCGTTCTGACCGGTCTGATCGAGGGGATCGAGGTGTTTTGCAACACCACCCCGGATGCCAATTACGAGCTGATCTGAGCCGGTTGCCGACCCCGCGCCTGTCACGCCATGCTGGTTTTCAGCCAGTCGGCAAAGGCGGCGCACTCCCAGCGGTCCATCATGCCGGTGCGCCAGCACAGGTAATGGGCGTGCGGGCTGGGCACGTTGCGCTCATACAGCCGCACCAGTGAGCCGCGCTCCAGCCACGGGGCACCCAGCTTCAGCCGCACCAGCGCCACGCCCATGCCGGCGGCGGCGCCGTCGCACAGCAGGCCAATGTCGTTGAACTGCGAGCCATCCACCGGTTCGGGCCAGCCGAGCTGGTTGGCGGCAAACCAGGTGCGCCAGGGTTCCAGCGGGCTGCGCAGCAGGGCCTCGCCGTCGAGGTCTTCGGGCAGCACAAACGGGCCATGTTCGCGCACATAGGCCGGGGAGGCCAGCGGCGTGATCTCGTCCTTCATCAAGCACACATGCTCCACATCGGCATAGCGGCCGGTGCCAAAGCGGATGAACAGGTCGGCGTCTTCGGCGACCACGTCCAGCAGCGGAATGGAGACCTGCAAGGTCAGGTCAATTTCAGGATAAGCCTCGGTGAACTGGCGCAGGCGCGGCAGCAAAATGGAACGGGCAAACGTGGGGGTGACGGCCAGGCGCAGCTTGCGCTTGCCCGGCGCGTTGGCGGAGCTGGGAAACTTCTGCAACATCGCCAGTCCATCGCGCACATGCGCCAGGTATTCAATGCCCTCGGTCGTGAGGGAAAAATCCGCGCGCCCAAACAGCTTGGTGCCAATGATTTGTTCCAGTTGCTTGACGCGGTGACTCACCGCGCTGGGCGTCACACACAGCTCTTCGGAGGTCTGCGTCACGCTGCGCAAGCGGGCCAGCGCCTCAAACGTCAACAGGCATTGAATGGGGGGGATGCGGGCGGCGGTCATGGGGCATTGTCACACCCCCGGGCGCCGTGGGGCGCTCGGTACAATCCCGGCCATTCTCACCACCGGTAGCCTCCCATGTCCGAACGTTTAGCCGTGCTACTGCAGTACTTGATCCCCAAGCAAGCTATCACCCTGTTGGCCGGGCGCATTGCGGCCTACCGGGGCGGCGACCTGACCACGCGCTTGATCAAATGGTTTGTCGGGCGCTACCAGGTCAACATGAACGAGGCCGCCAACCCCAATCTGGCCAGCTACGCCACCTTCAATGAATTCTTCACCCGGCCGCTGAAAAAAGGCGTGCGCCCGCTGGCCCGTGCCGACCTGATTTGCCCGGTGGACGGCGCCATCAGCCAGTTTGGCCCGATCGCGGGGAATCAGATTTTTCAGGCCAAGGGCCACAACTACTCCAGCACCGCGCTGGTCGGTGGCGACGCTGAATTGGCGGCCCGGTTTGATGATGGCAGCTTTGCCACCATTTACCTCAGCCCCAAGGACTACCACCGCATCCA
>CAJAFJ010000071.1 GCA_903938955.1 uncultured beta proteobacterium
CCCGACAACATTCACCGCCTGAACATGGCCATGTTCCCGGTGGGCGCGCAGATCATTCCCAACCCCTTCAACAAGATCGCCGGCTTCAGCTGTGGCTCCGTGCATTTTGTGCCCGGCTTTCCGGTGATGGCCTGGCCCATGATCGAGTGGGTGCTTGACACCCATTACCCGCATCTGCACCAAACGGCGGTATGGATCGAGCGATCCGTCATCGTGATGGGCGCCATGGAAGCCACGCTGACCCCGCTGATGGAGGCCATTGAACAGACCTATGCGGGCGCCAAGGTTTTCAGCCTCCCCAGCGTGGACCATCCTGAATACGGACGGCACATTGAGCTGGGGGTCAAAGGCGAACCGGGTCTGGTCGCGCAGGCGTACACCGCACTGCTGCAGGGCTTACAAGCGCTGAATGTCCGATTAGGCCCTGAATTGGTGCAAAAATAAGCAAATCAAGCTGATGTTGGGGTGAATGCGCGAAGTTGGTGCATTTATTTTTGAGTGCCTGATGGACTAACTTTTAGAGATCATCAAACCAGCTCAAACTCAAGGCAAAATACAGCGTTGGCGGATTTGTCCAGTCGCCGGTGTTGGCACAAAAACTGCATTCGCTTAAACGTAATCTTTTCAACAACGATCCAACCAGGAGTATTTGATGGCCAAGACCGTCGCAGACGTCATGAAGATGGTGAAAGAACACGAAGTCAAGTTTGTTGACTTCCGTTTCACCGATACCCGTGGCAAAGAGCAGCACGTTACCGTGCCTGTCTCCCATTTTGATGAAGACAAATTCAGCTCTGGCCATGCGTTTGACGGTTCGTCCATCGCTGGCTGGAAGGGCATTGAAGCTTCGGACATGCAGCTGATGCCTGACCCGAATACCGCCAACATTGATCCGTTCTTTGAAGAGCCGACCATGATCCTGACCTGCGATGTGGTTGACCCCATCGACGGCAAGGCTTATGAGCGCGATCCCCGCTCGCTGGCAAAACGCGCTGAAGCGTACATGAAAGCCTCCGGCTTTGGTGACACGGCCTACTTCGGTCCAGAGCCAGAATTCTTCGTGTTCGACAGCATCCGTTGGGGCAACGACATGTCGGGCTGCTTCTCCAAGATCGACTCCGAAGAAGCTGCCTGGAACACCGGCCGCGAATACGAGCACGGCAATACCGGTCACCGTCCCACCGTCAAAGGTGGCTACTTCCCCGTGCCCCCAGTGGACAGCTTCCAGGACATGCGCTCTGAAATGAGCATGGTGCTGGAGTCCCTCGGCATCCCGGTCGAAGTGCACCACCACGAAGTGGCCAACGCCGGCCAAATGGAACTGGGCACCAAGTTCAGCACGCTGGTTGAGCGCGCTGACTGGGTTCAGTTGCAAAAATACGTGATCCAGAACGTGGCCCATGCCTACGGCAAGACCGCCACGTTTATGCCCAAGCCCATCGTTGGCGACAACGGCTCCGGCATGCACGTTCACCAGTCGGTCTGGAAAGACGGCAAAAACCTGTTTGCTGGCGACGGCTCTGCAGGCTTGTCAGACTTCGCGCTGTACTA
>CAJAFJ010000072.1 GCA_903938955.1 uncultured beta proteobacterium
GTAGCTTGCGTGGGGCGCACCAGGCGCGCTACTTCCTGCCCATCACGCAGCAGCACCAGCGTGGGCCAGAGCTTGACGCGGTAGCTGCGCCCCAGCGGACGACCTGCTCCATCTTCAACCTTCAAATGGCGCCACTGCGGGTGTTGTGGCAACACCTCGGCCAGTGCCGACTGGGCGGCGCGGCAATGGCCGCACCAGTCGGTGCCGAATTCGAGTAGGGTCAAGCCCGGCAGGGCATCGACTTCGGTACGGGTAGGGGCTTCGGTTTCGCTGAGGTAGGGTTTGGGCGTGCTCATGCCCGGATTGTGGCTCAGGTGCCTGCGAAGGAGCGCAGGGAGTCGGGTTTGGCCAGTTGCACCATGAGCCGGTGACCCATGTCAGCCGTGCGGTATTTCCACAGCTGGAATGCCTTCAAGGGCTATCAGCGCGAAAAAGCGCAGAAAATAGCGCTTTAGACACTGAGGTCCTTGTGAATCAATCCCTTGCCCATGCCGAACTCATCGCCACTTTCAGGAGGGCGGAAGTAGATGCGGCTCACAAATTCGGATTGATCAAAGCTGTTGAAAACAAAGGCCCCAAGGCCATTCAGGCGGCCATAGACACCGCTGCAAAGGCCGCTAAACGCAGGGATTCGTATGCAAAAAAGCTGAAAGTCCTGGGGGTGAATCTCAAGGATTGAGCAGGGCTCAGTACCTGCACGGCTGGCCACCGTCTGCTGGCCTGACAACAGCCTGGCATGCTTGAATGACTACAAACCGGCATTGCCATTGCTCACGCTTAGGGCTCGCCCCGCTGCTAATGTGCATCTCTGCATAACGACCCAATGCAGTCAGCCACCTTGCCAAATTGGTCTGCCGTTTGCAGTCGTTCAGTCACTTAAAACTTTAAGGGGTGGCGTCAACTTCTGTTGTGCAGTGGAAACTGTTTTTCAAATTTCAATTTCAGCAACTTTCCTCGCATGTGCGCGTAATTCAACTTCAAGCGGGGAGTTGTTGTTTGCACGGCTCTATCGACGCTGACTTTCTTCCCAAAGAAATGATTTGCGCAAGACAGTGAACATTTCTAAACGGAACGATGGGCAGTGACTTCCAGCATAAAAAAGAGTAGATACATCTTGAACGGTACTAACTTAATTCGTGTCATATTTACGAGTTCGCACCGAAAACCATTTTCAAACAATGACACTTGGAACTTGATGCTCCGCAAATTCAGCAGCTTCGTTTTTTAAAATTTAGCGCAAAAAGTAAAGCTAAAACTAGTCGGTAACTTGTTGATTTCAAATGAATAAAGTTTCAATCTTTGACACCGGCCACCTTTAACGCTTCAAAGTTCAAGACCCACGCACGGCCTGCACCATCTCATGCACCTCGGCCACAAAGGCCGGATCACGAAAGTCAATCGCCAGTTCCGTCATGCGGGGCCGGATCATGAAGTGCGTTTGCAAGTGATAAAACTCTGCCCCTTGCAGGGCTTCGGGAATGGCGGGCTCAAGATCGGCCCATTCGCCACTGGCCAATTTCTCAGCCACGCGGGCGCAGTAGTAAGCCAGCGCCAGGCGCAGGCCACGCTCGGCGTCGAGTTGCTTCGGCGCGGTGGTGAGCACGCGGTCAATCTCCCGCACGTCTTCCACGATGGCGGTCGGCATCGCCCACTCGTTCATCATGAGACAGCCCAGTTCACCAGCACACAAGCCCAGCGCTTCTTGCTCCAGGCGGGTGCGCTCCAGAAATCCAAGGGTCGCGTGATGCAGCGTGGCCTCAGGTGGCAACAGCGACAAGGCCACCATATGCCCCAAAAACGACAGCACCACCAAGGTCGCCATCGACCCCGAATCAGCCACCCCAACACGCCGTCCCAGCTTGAGACACAACTGGCTGCCAATCGCGCTGGCATGCCACCAGCGGTCAAACACCGACTTCAAACGGGGGTCGCTGGGGCGCAGTGACTCGTTCATCAGACATTGCAGGCAGATGCTGCGCACCGTGTTCAGTCCCAGCAAGTTGATGCCCTGCTCGACACTGGTGACGGGCTTTTTCAAACCATGAAATGGCGAGTTCACTGTGGCCAGCACCTTGCCCGCCAGATGCGGCTCGGCCAAAATCAGGTCACTGAGCGCTTTGGACGTGACATGCTCCAGAAACTCGGGCGACAGCAGCTTTTGCAGGCCTTGTGGCGGCCGGGGAATCTGCGCCAGACGCGCAACCAGGGCTTGGCGCTCGTCGGCCGACAACTCAAAGGCTTCTTTCCGCTGAAATTGGGCTAACGCCTCGGGCAGGGCCCAGCGGGTGGGGATGAGGGTGGTGGCGCCGGAGAAGCCAGGCGAAGGCACCGGTCCGGCTGGCACGTTTGACCGAATGCTGGCCGATGCGTCCGGCAAAGGGGGCGGTGGACTATGTGGCGGCGTCTTGCGCCGAACAACCACGATAAGCGCGGCCACCATCAAAACACCGAGAAGACCAAGCCATAGAAAAGTCATAAGAATTTGAAGTTTTTATGACTTTAACCGAGGCAGGCTATTGTGTGACCGGCTGATCCGGCACGGGTCAAAATAAACCGTCGTACTCAATCGTGATCGGCGCGTGGTCGGAGAACTTCACGTCTTTGTAGATCGCTTCAGTGCGCGCCGTGGCGGCCAGGGCGGGTGTGGCCAAGTGGTAATCCAGCCGCCAGCCCACATTCTTGGCGTAGGCTTGGCCGCGGTTGCTCCACCAGGTGTAGGCGGCGTCGGTGGCCGTGGGTTGCAACTGCCGGTAAACGTCGACCAGACCGGCTTCGTTCAGCAGCTGGGTCATCCAGGCGCGCTCTTCGGGCAAAAAGCCGGAGTTCTTTTTGTTGCCCTTCCAGTTCTTCAAGTCAATTTCCTGGTGCGCGATATTGACGTCGCCGCACAAAATGAACTCCCGCGTGGCCTTGAGTTGCGTCAGGTGCGGGTACAACTCGGCCAAAAATCTGAATTTGGCCTGCTGCCGCTCTTCGCCGGAGGAGCCACTGGGAAAGTAACAGCTGATGATCGATTTTTTGCTATTGGGCGTGTCAAAGCGCAGTTCCACATAACGGCCTTCCGAGTCAAACTCGGGGGAGTTATGGCCCACGATCACGTCACTGGGCTCGTGGCGGGTGTAGACGCCCACGCCGGAGTAGCCTTTTTTCTCGGCAAAATGAAAGTAACCCTTGAGCCCGGCTAACGCTTCAAACCGGCCCTGCACATCGACGGCCTGCGCTTTCACCTCCTGCACGCAAATACAATCAGGCTTGACCTGATGCAGCCAGGGCTCCAGGCCTTTGCTGGTGGCGGAGCGGATACCGTTGAGGTTGAGGCTGGTTAATTTAAACAAGGAAGTTCCCATGTCGATAAGTGTTGCAAGCGTTACTGGACAAGCCCCGGCACAAGATGCGCTGGCCCAGGATTTTGTGCAGTTTGCGGTGGATTGTGGCGTGCTTCGCTTTGGTGAATTCAAAACCAAGGCGGGCCGCATGAGCCCCTACTTTTTCAACGCCGGTTTGTTTGACGACGGTGCCAAGTTGGGTAAATTGGCCCAATTTTATGCGCAGCGCCTACTCGCCAGCGGTCTTGAATTCGACATGATTTTCGGCCCCGCCTACAAAGGCATCCCCTTGGGCGCCGCGCTGGCCGTGGAGCTGGCACGGCTGGGGCGCAATGTGCCGTTCACCTACAACCGCAAGGAAGCCAAGGACCACGGCGAGGGCGGCTCGCTGGTCGGCGCGCCGCTGCAAGGCCGGGTGCTGATCGTGGACGACGTGATGTCGGCCGGCACCGCCGTGCGCGAATCCATTGCCATCATCCGCGCTGCCGGGGCCACCGCCCACGCCGTCGTGATCGCCCTGGACCGGCAGGAAAAAGCCACCGAAGACGGTCAGGACGTGGAACACAGTGCGGTTCAGTACGTCAAAAACCAGCTGGGGTTGCAGGTGTGCGCGATTGCCAAGCTGTCTGATTTGATGCAATTCCTGGAGAAAAATAGCACCGGTGCCGGTGCCGGTGCCAGCGATCACCAGCGCGTGCTGGCCTACCGACAGCGTTACGGGGTAGAAGAGGTTTAACCATGAGCGCCTTCACCTTGTCGCGCCTGGCACCGGCGGTCAGCACCGCCCTGCTGCTAAGCCTGTGTGCCAGCGTCACCGCCCAAACGCCCACGCAAGGCATCTTCACCTGCACCGATGCACAAGGGCGCAAACTCACCGCCGACCGGCCGATTCCCGCGTGCAGTGACCGCGAGCAAAAGCTGCTCAACCCCAGTGGCACCGTCAAAACCCGAATTGGCCCGACCCTGACACAACAGCAACGGGTCGAGATGGAAGCCAAGAAAAAATTGGCCGATGACGAGCAAGAACGACTGAATGAAGAAAAGCGGCGCGAACGGGCCTTGCTGATCCGCTACCCCACCCAGGGAGTGCATGACAAGGAACGCGCCGCGGCACTGGCGCAGATCGGCGTTAGCCGACAAGCCGCGATGACGCGCACGCAAGAACTGGTTCGCCAGCGGTCAAAAATCGACAAAGAGATGGAGTTTTACGCCAACGACCCCGCTAAAGCGCCACCCGCACTGCGTCTGCAAATGGACGACACGGTCAAAAGCCTGGCCGCACAGATTCGCTATATTGCCGACCAGGACAACGAATCCAAACGGGTGAACACCCGTTTTGACGACGAGTTGATTCGCCTGAAACCACTGTGGGTGCCGCACACCAATCAGCGCCCGGCAGCGCTCAGCCCAACCCGCTGAGCCGCCGGAACTGAGACCGGGTTAACCCAGTTTTTGCCGTAGCAGGTCGTTGACTTGCTGCGGGTTGGCCTTGCCTTTGCTGCCCTTCATGATCTGGCCAACCAGGGCGTTGAGCGCCTTGCCGTTACCCGCCTTGTATTCCTCGACGTTTTTCGGATTGGCGGCCAGCACGCCATCGACGATTTTTTCCAGCTCGCCGGAGTCGTTCATCTGCTTGAGGCCGTCGGCTTCAATGATCTGGTCCACGCGCGCCAAGGCCGGAACGTCTTCTGCCAAGCCTTGCGACCACAGCTTGTCAAACACCTGTTTGGCGGCATTGTTGGAGATGGTGCCGTCGGCAATGCGGCTGATCAGCGCCGCCAGCGCCGCCGCGGCGACCGGGCAGGCGCCCAGTTCGACTTCATCGGCATTCAAGCGGCGCGACACCTCACCCATGATCCAGTTACTCACCAGTTTCGGCTGGCCACAGGCTTTGGCTGCGGCTTCGAAATAAGCAGCGATCTCGCGGCTTTGTGTCAGGGCGGTGGCGTCGATCTCGGACAGTCCGTAATCCGTCGCAAAGCGCTGCGCCATGACGCGCGGCAGTTCGGTCATCTCGGCGCGCACGCGCTGCACCCATTCGTCGGCAATCACCAGCGGCGGCAAATCGGGGTCCGGAAAATAGCGGTAATCGGCTGCGTCTTCCTTGGTGCGCATGGCCCGGGTTTCGCCGGTATCGGGGTTGAACAGCACGGTGGCCTGCTGAATGGCGTGGCCGTCTTCAATCTGTTCAATCTGCCAACGCACTTCATA
>CAJAFJ010000073.1 GCA_903938955.1 uncultured beta proteobacterium
GGCTTCTTCACACACCGTAACCAATTTGTTGGCGCGCAGGGTGTCTTTGATTTCGTAGAAGCGGGTGCTGGGGCTGCCGGCCTTGACGCGAATCCAGTCCGGCTTCTTCAGCATCTCGCCCTGCACCACCTTGATCGGAATGCGCGACAGCTTGGCCGCCGCCTTTTGCTTGGCTGAAGGGTCGTAGTTTTCTGCGCTTTGGACGTCGCGCACGGTCAGGTTGTTGGTTTCAGGTGTGGTCATGTCAATGTTCTTTCGCTCTTGCAGGGGCGGGGTCAGGTGCCGTTTGAACAGAAATTACGGTTCCAGATAGCTGGTCAGCTTCTGCCCCAATACGTCGGCGGCCTCTTGCCACGCAACGAAAACGCCGATTGTAGAAAGGTCCACCGTTTGCAGGCCCCTATAACCACAAGGGTTGATGCGCGAGTACGGCTCCAGGTCCATCGTCACATTGAGCGCGACGCCGTGGTAAGTGCAATTGCGGCTGACCTTGATGCCCAGGGCGCCAATTTTGCCGAGGCCGGCAAAATCCGGCTCGGTGTGCAGCGTCAGGTTGGACTGGGTTGGGCGCTGCGGCAACAAGGCATGCGAAAAAGGATCGTCCAGTCGCACATAAATACCCGGTGCCCCGGTCACCCGATGCCCGGTGACGCCAAAAGCGGCCAGCGTGCGGATCACCGCCTCCTCAATCCGGTAGACATATTCCTTGACGAAATAGCCCGCGCGCTTGAGGTCGATCAGCGGGTACGCCACCACTTGGCCGGGGCCGTGGTAAGTGACCTGACCACCGCGGTTGGTTTGCACCACGGGGATGTTGGCCGGGTTGAAAATATGCTCCGACTTGCCCGCCAGCCCTTGCGTGAACACCGGGTTGTGCTCGCAAACCCAGAGTGTGTCGGGTGTGTCAGACGTGCGTGCGGTGGTGAAAGCCTGCATCGCCTCGTAGGTGGGCAGGTAGTCGACCCGGCCGAGCGCGTGGGTTTCAATCGCCATGGTGCTTCAGAGTACGACTTTAACCATTGGATGTGTACTCAGCGTGCGGTACAGCTCGTCGAGCTGCTCGCGGCTGGTGGCGGTCACGGTGATGGTCACGCCCAGGTATTTGCCGCCCTTGCTCTCGCGCAACTCAATCGTGGTGGCGTCAAACGTGGGATCGAACGCGTGGGCCACGACCGTGATGGCATGCACCAGGCCATCGACCTTGAGGCCCATCACTTTGATAGGAAACAGTGACGGGTACTCGATGAGTGATTCACTGGGCGGGATGTCAGGATGAATGGGCTTGGACACGGGCAGAGGTATTTAGAGAGAGAGGTTGGGGCGGCGGTGACAGGTGTTGCCAACGGGGGAACCGTTGGCACGTGCTGACATGGCATGGTTCAATTATCGCTGGTGGGGTTCGGAACGCTCGGGTTTCTACGTATAATTCAAGGCTTTGTGGCAATCGCCGCATGTTTCTCACGTGTAACCTGCGTGTAATTTGAGATGAAGATAATTACGCCAGTTTCCGAATTCGATGCAGATGAGTCCGAAGAGTTGGAGTTCAAGCGCTTAACCGCGCAAGAGGCGCAAGCCTTGCGAGAACTCAATCCTTCGGTGTCACCTTGGCGAATTGTGGGGTATCAGATTTTGATGGGTTTCTTGGTGGCTTTGGCTGCTTGGGGTCTTACCGGAAAGTCTGCTGCGGGTTGGTCGGCTGGATATGGAGCTTTGGCGGTGGTCATTCCTGCGGTGCTGTTTGCACGGGGTCTGATGAGTCAGTTCTCGTCTATTAATGCCGCTACAGCCGGGTTTGGTTTTTTTGTGTGGGAAGCGGTGAAAATTGCCGTGAGTGTCGGAATGATTTTTGCCGCCCCGAAGTTGGTTGCCGATTTGGATTGGTTGGCCTTGCTGATTGGTTTGATCGTGACCCTGAAGGTCTATTGGTTGGCGCTCTTGATGCGTCCGAAACGAATAACAAAGTAAAGAGTTAACAATGTCCGCAGAAATAGCCGCAGAAGCAATCGCTCCGACAGCAAGTGACTATATTGTTCACCACCTGACGCACTGGCAAAACAAGCCGCAAACAGAAATCGTTGACTTCACCGTCTTCAATCTCGACTCCCTTTTCTTCTCGGTTCTCCTGGGTGTTTTGGGTTGCTTCTTTCTCTGGAAAGCAGCACGCAAGGCAACCTCCGGCACGCCCGGTCGTTTTCAGGCGGCGGTTGAGATGATGATTGAAATGGTGGATGGTCAGGCTAAAGCCATCGTCCACAATGCTCAGAGTCGCAAGTTGGTTGCACCTTTGGCGTTGACGGTGTTTGTCTGGATTTTCCTGCTCAATGCGATGGACTTGTTGCCGCTTGATTTGCTGCCAACAATCTGGTCCTGGATTTACGGTGCTGCCGGCCACGATCCGCACCACGCTTATTTGCGTGTCGTGCCAACGGCTGACCTCTCGGTCACCATGGGTCTGTCGGTTTCTGTTTTGTTTATCTGCCTGTTCTACAACATCAAGATCAAGGGCATGGGCGGTTGGGCGCACGA
>CAJAFJ010000074.1 GCA_903938955.1 uncultured beta proteobacterium
ATCTGGTCGCGCAAAGACCCATGGGCGCCCACGGTACTGGAGCCGCTCCTCATGGGCCTGAAAGACAAGGGTTTCTGCTTTGCCACCCTGCGTGAACACCCCGCCTACCGGGCCTGGCTGGCCGTAAACGGTTCCTGACACATGGATTTCTTTGCCAATGCTTTCTCGGGCGCCCAGGAGTGGTTGTTTGAGTCCGTGCTGCAGCCGGTGATGTTTTCCGCCGGGTTGGGCAATCTGCTGGTTGACGGCTATGTCGCCACGGGCTGGCTGCTGGTCGGGTTGATTCAGTTGCTGATTTTGGTGGCCGTGATCGGCCCGCTGCAACGCTGGCGCCCGGTGGAGGTCATAACGGACCGCGCGGCCGTGCGCACCGATGTGATTTACACCGTGATTCACCGGCTGGGTTTGTTCCGGCTGGCGCTGTTTTTCTCAATAGACACGCTGTTAGACGACTTGTTCGGCTCGCTGCGCGTGGCGGGTTTGAGCACCTTTCAGCTGGATGCCATTTGGCCGGGCGTGACCGATCAGGCCGTGGTCAGTCTGCTTATGTATCTGGTGGTGTTCGATTTGTTGAGCTACTGGATGCACCGTGCGCAACACCAGCTTGGGTGGTGGTGGCAGCTGCACTCGCTGCACCATTCACAACGTCAGATGACGATGTGGACGGACAACCGCAACCACCTGCTGGATTCCCTGATGGGGGATGTGATTATGGTCGTGCTGGCGCAGCTTATTGGCGTTGCGCCCGGGCAGTTTGTCGCCATCGTGGCGTTTACCCAGCTCAGCGAAAGCTTTCAGCACGCCAATCTGCGCATCTGGTTCGGCCAGGTAGGCGAACGCCTGTGGGTCAGCCCACGTTTTCACCGGCTGCACCACAGCATCGGCATCGGGCATGAGACTCAAAGCAAGCAATTTTCCGCCGGGCCGCCCCAAAGAAAATTAGCCCCCTCGGGGGGCAGCGCAGTACACGACGTGACAAGCGTGGGGGCCACACTCGGTGGCCACAACTTTGGCGTGCTGCTGCCGTGGTGGGACATGCTGTTTGGTACCGCCAATTTCGAACTGCGCTTTGATGCCACCGGTGTGCCCGATCAGGTGGCGCAGGGGCGCGACTACGGGCGCGGTTTCTGGGCGCAGCAGTGGTTGGGTCTTAAGCGGCTGGCCGGTCGCGCGTAAGGGGCCGCCGAGGCCACTTTACAAGGCTCGGGTTTTTCCCGTTATGCTTCTTTCATGAACCTTTTTCTTGATTCCTTCTGGCGCTCGGTGGCGTATTGCCTGCGTCCGCGTGTGATTGCCTTGTCCTTTTTGCCGCTGGCGTTGATGGTGGCGCTGGCCTTGGGCCTGGGTTATTACTTTTGGGACGGCGCGCTGGACTGGGTGCGCCTGACACTGGAATCGTCCACCTTGATCAACAACATCTGGGACTGGTTGCAGGGCATGGGCGCGGGCGGCCTCAAGGCGGTGCTGGCGCCGCTGATCGTGATTTTTGCCGTGACGCCCCTGATCGTGGTGCTGTCGCTGCTGACGGTAGCGGTGTTGATGACCCCGGCCTTGACGTCATTGGTGGCTGAGCGGCGTTTTCCGCAACTCGAACGTAAACGCGGCGGCTCCATGCTGATGAGCTTGCTGTGGTCGCTCGGCTCCACTGGGCTGGCCTTGATCGCGCTGGTGGTCTCTATCCCTTTGTGGCTGCTGCCGCCTTTGATTTTGGTGCTGCCCCCGTTGATTTGGGGCTGGCTCACTTACCGCGTGATGGCGTTTGATGCGCTGGCCGAACATGCCAGTGCCGACGAGCGGCGCGAGATTTTTCGTCGGCACCGCGGCTGGTTGTTGGGCATTGGTGTGTTTTGTGGTTATTTGGGGGCTGCGCCCAGCCTGATCTGGGCCTCCGGCGCCTTGTTTGCCGCCGCTTTCGTCATTTTGGTGCCCTTGGCGATCTGGATTTATACGCTGGTGTTCGCGCTCTCGTCCCTGTGGTTTGCGCACTACTGCCTGGCCGCCTTGCAAGCCTTGCGGGCCGAAAAAGAGCTGGTGGCAGCTGCGCCAACCCCTTCAGCGGCGCTGGACGCCAATATCATCGATGTTCAGGCGCTAACATTGACGGATGACAAACCTTCCGACTCCAGCTCCGTCCGTTAACGCCGCACCCGGCATTGGCCTGATCATCATTGGGGATGAAATCCTCTCCGGCAAGCGGGCTGATAAACATCTGCCCAAAGTCATTGAATTGCTCAAGGCGCGTGGCCTGCAACTCGACTATGCCGACTACGTGGGCGATTCGCCGGACCGCATCACCGCCGCCCTGAAGCGCGCTTTTGCGTCGGGCGATGTGGTGTTTTCTACCGGCGGCATTGGCGCCACACCTGACGACCACACCCGCCAATGCGCTGCCCGCGCTTTGGGCTGCGAGTTGGCGCTGCAACCGCAAGCCGTCGCGCTGATTCGTGAGCGCATGCAAGACAT
>CAJAFJ010000075.1 GCA_903938955.1 uncultured beta proteobacterium
CCGATCTCGCGCCATCACGCAAGCTAACGATGGGTTGAAACACCACATGCAGCGCATTGCCGCGCATCAGGGAGGCCAGCGGCCCGCGCCCTCTTCGCACCGCATTGGCGCTCAGGGAGACCGACGTTAACCGGGGTTTCGTACCCCGGTTGGGCTCAGGCTCATCGGGTAGATAGTCCACTTTGCGCATCGCTGTCACCGCACCCATCCGAAGAATGTTCATTGAAAACCAAGAGTCAAAATTATTTTGAAGTTTAGGGATGACGAATGACAAATGTGTGACAAAAATATGGCCACGGGATGGCAAACCGCTACATCAATCGACACTTGACTCATTTTCTAAAAACCATATAAACTGTATACCCCGTTTATTTACAAGGAAAGCGACCATGACAGCGACAGAAAAAACCACAGCTCCGGTGACTGAAGTAAAAGCCATTGCCACCACGCCAGCCCCCGCCCAAGGCAGCGTCACAACCGTCCCGCCAGCCACTCCTGCAGACGCCGTGGTCGCCGCACCGGTCGCGAAAAAAGTTGTCGCCAAACGGGTCACAAAAAAACCAGCCACCGCGCTGACAAGCGCCGTCAAGGTGACCGCCAAAACAGCCGTCAAAACCACGCCCCAAGCCGCACCTAAAGCAGCTGCCAAGCCCGCAGCCAAAGCAGTGACCAAAGCGGCAGCAAAGCCGGCGGTCAAGTCAGTGCCCAAGGCTGTGGCCAAACCCGTGGTGAAGCCGGTTGCCAAACCCAAAGCCGAAAAATCAGTGAAGGCCAAAAAACCCAAACTGGTGCGCGACAGCTTCACCATTCCCAAAGCCGAATACACGGTGATCGACGACCTCAAACAACGCGCAGGCAAATTGGCCAACTCGGTGAAAAAGAGCGAACTAATTCGTGCCGGCATCAAGGCCCTGGCAGCCATGACGGATGCGGCCTTTTTGGCGGCCGTCAAGGTGGTGCCCACCATCAAGACCGGACGCCCCTCCAAAACCAAATCTGACTGATCCACACCGGGCGCGCACCCCAGGCGCCCGTTAACCTCATCACGCCATGTTGTTATTGACCGCCCTGTCCGCCAAATTCAAAGTCGCTGGCGATTTCTGGGGTGGTCTGGCCTCCATGCTGGTGGCCTTGCCCGCCGCGGTGGCTTTTGGCGTGACGGTTTATTCAGCCATCAGCCCGCAGTACGCCGTTTTTGGGGCGCTGGCGGGCATTCTTGGGGCCGCCGCCCTCGGCCTGATCGCCCCCACTTTTGGCGGCACCGACCGCCTGATCAGCGCCCCGTGCGCACCGGCTGCGGCCGTGCTGTCCGCGTTTGCCATCGAACTGGTGAAGCAAGGCGTTGCCCCGTCAAGCATCGTCATGCTGCTGACGGTACTGGGCATGTTGACCGGCTTGATCCAGATGTTCATCGGCTTTCTTGGGGCGGGCCGGCTCATCAAATACATCCCCTACACCGTGGTCAGCGGCTATTTAAGCGGCGTTGGCCTGATCATCATGGGCAGCCAGATCCCCCGGTTTGTCGGCGCCGCGCCTGAGGTGGTCTGGTGGCAAGCCACCATCACACCGGCCTTGTGGGACGGCCGCAGCCTGTTGATCGGCACGGCCACCGTGGTCGCGGCCCTGCTGGCGCCCCGCTTGACCAAAGCCGTGCCCAGCACCATCGTGGGGTTGATGGCCGGGGTGCTGGCTTATGTTGGCCTGGCTTCCACCGATCCCCGCATGCTGACGCTGACCAACAACCCGCTGGTGCTGGGCGCGCTCGGCACGTCGGACGCAGATTACTTTGCCGCGATGACCGGGCGCTGGTCGGACATCGGCGACTTGAAACTGGCCCAGATTGCCGCCCTGCTGGGCAGCGCCGTCACGCTGGCAGCCTTGTTGTCCATCGACACCCTCAAGACCTGCGTGGTCATCGACCAGATGACGCGAACGCGCCACGAACCCAACCGCGAATTGTTTGCCCAAGGCTTGGCCAACATCGCCTCGTCTGCCATCGGGGGCATTCCCGGCGCGGGCACCATGGGAGCGAGCATGGTGAACCTGTCCAGCGGCGCCAAAACCCGGGTCTCCGGCATCCTGGAAGGCGTCATGGTGTTGGTGGCGGCGCTGGCCTTGAACGCGTTTATTGCCTGGATTCCGGTCGCTACCCTGGCGGGCATCCTGATCGTGGTCGGCCTGCGCATGATCGACACCGAGCCGCTGCGCTTTCTGGAATCACGCGCGACGGTGTTTGACTTTGCCGTGGTGGCGGTGGTGATTGGCTTTGCCCTGACCGTCGGGCTGATTGCGGCCTCTGCTGTGGGTGTGGCGCTGTCCATTTTGCTGTTCGTGCGTGAACAGGTCGGCGGCTCCGTGGTGCGGCACAAAACCTTTGTCAACCAACGCTCTTCCACTTGGTACCGCCCTGAAGCCGAGATGCGCCTGATCGCCCAAAAAGGCGACACGGCGGTTATTTTTGAGCTGCAAGGCAGCCTGTTCTTTGGCACCACCGACGAGCTTTACACCTTGCTGGAGCCCGAAATCAAAACCCGTGACTACATCATTCTCGATTTGCGGCGGGTGCAATCAGTAGACATCACGGCCTCGCACCTGCTCAACCAGGTGCGCGACACCTTGCGCGAGCGCGGTGTGCCGCTGCTGCTGAGCCATGTGCGCGAGCAGTTGCCTAACGGGCGCAATCTGCTGGCGTTTTTCAAGCAGACCGGCCTGATTGACGGTAGCGATTCGGTGCTGGTGTTCAAAACCATCGAAGCCGCCATTGAGTGGGTCGAAGACCGCCTGATCGGCGACCTGGCCAAACCTGCGCAAGAAGAAACGCTGCTGCGTCTGCAGGAAATGGACTTGTTTCAGGGCCGCAAAGATGTCACCTTGGCCGACCTGGAAGGACGCATGCAACAACGCAGCGTCAAAGCGGGCGAACCCATTTACACCATCGGTGATCAGGAGCGCGAGTTGTACCTGATTCGCCGCGGGGCCGTGCGCATCATGGCGCCTATCAGCGGCAGCCGCCAGTTGCACCACATTGCCTCTTTTGGCCGCGGTGATTTTTTTGGCGGCCTGGCGTTTCTCGACGACCATGTCCGCAGCGACACGGCGATTGCCTCCACCGACATCGATTTGTTTGTGCTCTCGCTGGAGCAATTCAACCAGATCGCCGAGGAGCACAAAAAACTGGCGCTGCTGCTGATGACGGCCATTTCACGCACCCTCGCACAGCGCCTGCGCCATGCCGATGGTGAGCGGACCTTGCTGCACGTGTAATTTATTTTCCTCACATGAAAACCGGGAAACGGCGCCAGAAAATCCACAGTGTGCTGCCCCTGCTGGCGACGCTGCAACATTACCAGTCCAGCTGGTTGGGCGCCGATCTGGTGGCGGGACTCACGGCCTGCATCGTGATGATCCCATCCGTGATTGCCTATGCCGAGCTGGTCCATCTACCGCCCATCACCGGCCTGTATGCGGCGCTGGCCGCTGCCGTGGGTTACGCACTTTTTGCCAGTTCCAAAAACGTGATCGCAGGGCCGGATGCCGCCATCGGCTTGCTGGTGGGGTCGGCCATTTTTCCCATCGCGGCGGCCGACCCGGCACGCTTGGCCTGGCTGGCAGCGGAGCTCGGTTTGCTGACCGGCGCAGTGCTCTTGCTGGCGGCGCGCCTCAAGTTGGGCGTGATCGCCGACTTGCTCTCACGCCCAGTCCTGGTGGGTTATCTGAACGGCGCTTCGTTGATCCTGATTTCTACCCAACTCGGCAAAATGTTTGCCATCAAGACGCAGGGTGAAGAGTTTTTTCCGCTGCTCGCCAGCCTGATGGCGCAACTACCGGCCACGCACTGGCCGACCCTGCTATTCGGCGTTCTTTTAATGGCCTTGCTCGCCGCGATTGCCCGCTGGCAGCCCCAACTGCCCGGTGCGCTTGTCTGTTCGGCCATGGCCCTGTTGGCCAGTTATTTTCTCGACTTAGGCCATTACGGCATTGCCTTGGTCGGCGCGGTGCCGCCGGGCCTGCCGCGGTTTGAATTACCGCCGGTGTTCTGGTCTGACATCGCCCTGCTGGCACCGGCTGCGGTGGCGATTGCGTTTCTTGCTTTTTCAGACGGCATTCTTTTGGCCCAGGCCTTTGCCGAAAAAAGTGGCGATGACATCAACCCCAACCAGGAACTCGCGGCCATGGGCTCGGCCAACATTCTGGCGGCCTTGTGGCAGGGGTTTCCGGTATCGGCCAGCCAGTCAAGAACCGCCGTGGTCGCGGCAGCGGGTGGGCGCACCCAGGTGGCACAACTGGTGGCCGCCGCTGGTTTGCTGCTGTTTTTGATTTTTTTGACTGGCCTGATCGCGCTCCTGCCCAAAGTGGCCCTGGGCGCCATCCTGATCGTGACCGCGATAGGCATGCTGGAGCTGGCCTCGCTGCGCAAGCTCTACCAAGTGGACCGCAACGAGTTCAGCATCGCCCTGGCCGTGACGCTGGTGATCCTGATCGCGGGCGTCATCACCGGCATCATTGCCGGGCTGCTGGTCTCACTGATGGCGGTGCTGGTCGAGATTTCACGTCCGCGTGATGCCGTGTTGCGCCGCCTGATCAGCGACGGAAAATTTCACGACTGCCTGGAAGCCGACGAGGCAGAAGATGTGCGCGGTGTCATCGTCTACCGCCTTTACGCCCCGCTTATTTTTGCCAACGCCCGCTATGTCATGGAACGCATTCAGCAATTGGTTGACGCCGCAGGGCCGGAGCTGGAATGGCTGATCATCGACGCCCAAGCCATCACCGACATGGATGTCACGGCGGCCCAGCGTTTTGCCGAGTTGCACCGCGAGCTGCGCGAGCAAGGGGTGGAGGTCAAAATTGCCGATGCGCCGCGGCCGTTTCGTGAGGAACTGGCCAAAGTGGGCTTGTCGGATGCCCTGGGCAGCCCGCAGTTCTATGTCTCAGTCAAAAAAGCGGTCGAGGCCTTTGAGCACGTGCGCAGTCTTCAACCCAGCCGGACTTCCTCTTGAACCCTTTACTCACACTGGTCTTACTGATCGCGGCTTGTGGCTTCTTTGCGTTGGCTGAGATGGCGTTGGCGGCGTCACGCAAATCACGTCTTCAGCAATGGGCCGATGCGGGCGACAAAGCCGCGGCCTGCGCGCTCGCCATCAAGAGCCACCCGAGCCGTTTTATCGCCGCCACGCAAACCGGCCTGACCACGGCCAGCCTGTTGTCCGGCATCTACGGCGAAGAAGCGCTGGCGGCGCACCTCCGGGCGTTTATCGACAGCTACTTGCCAACGCTGATCACCGTCAGCCGTGAAATTGCCTTTGCGCTGACCATCACGCTGGTCACCGCAGCCGCCATCGTCTTTGGCGAGATCATTCCCAAGCGCATTGCGCTGGCCTACCCGGAAACCGTGGCCAAAGGGGTGGCGCCTTTCATGCGCTGGTTCATCAAGTTGCTGGAACCCGCAATTCGGCTGCTGTCGTGGTCGGCCGACCGCGTATTGAACTTGCTGCCGTTTCGCGCGGCGCCTGCGGTGAGCGGGGTTGAAGATATTTTGGCGCTGGTGGATGAAGGCGAGCTGTCTGGCTCCATCGGCAAGGAGCAAAGCCACATGCTGTGGAACGTGTTTCGCCTCGAAGACCGCCACCTTGCGGCGGTGATGACCCCGGTCAAGGATGTGGCGCTGATTGACCTGGCGATGCCTCACCTTGACAACCTCAACACCATTCGCGCCGCGCCGCATGGTCGCTACCCGATTTGTCGGGGCGGCTTGCAGCAGGTACTGGGCTTGGCCGAAAGCCGCGCCGTGCTGAAGGCGGCCCTGTCGGGTGAATTTCATTTTGTGGATCTGCCGATGAGCCCGCCGGTCTACGTGCCGTCAACCCTGACGCTGATTGAACTGTTGCGCATCTTTCGCGAACAAAACGCGGACTTCGCTTTTGCCGTCAATGAGTTTGGCGTGACCGAGGGCATCGTCACCCTGAGCGATTTGTTTGAAACCGTGGCCGGTGACATGATGCCGGGCGCCCTCAACCCCGATCAGGCGCTGGCCGTGCAACGCGACGATGGCTCGTGGCTGCTGGATGGCCTGCTACCGATGGATGACATGATGGAAAAACTAGGTATCACCTTGCTGACCGACGAGACGCAGGGGCGCTACCACACCGTCGGTGGTTTCGTGGTGACGTCGATAGGAAGAATCCCCAAGCGGGCTGAGAAATTTATAAGCGGCGAGTGGACGTTTGAAGTCGTGAATATGGACCATAACCGGGTTGATGAAGTACTGGCATCAAGACGGCCGGCAGCCGTCCTCTAACCATTGCCGCACTTGCCAGGCCACCCAGCGTCCGTCATCCAACGGTATGTCATGACCCGCGCTGGGGTGAACGCACAAGGCGCACTGCCACTGCCGGGCAATGGACCGAGAGCTTTCCACGGACACCAAATGGTCTTGCGCGCTGGCCAGCAGCAGGGTCGGCGTCCTGGGCTTTCCTACAGGGGCGTGAAAGCGCGCGGCAGCGACCAATTGCCGGAACGCATTCAGGCGTGACACCGGGTTGGCTTGGCGCAGCGCCAGCCAGTGCGGCAGGACCGATTCATCGCCGCAGTTGCTGGTCATGCGCAGAATGCTTTTCTCCCACCGCTCCGGTCCAGCCCCCCCAAAAACCAGTCCCAGGAGAAGCCCATAATTTGAAGGCCGCAGCCGCTGGTAAAACGGACTGAACGGCCGCATGCTGGTGTTGATGAGCACATGGGCGCTCACCTCCTGCGGATGAGCCTGTGCCCAGGCCACGGCCACCATCGCCCCCAGCGACATGGCCAGCACATGATAGGGCGGCGCAAACCCGCGCAGGGCCAGTTGCGCTCGACAACTCGCTACCATGTCCGGAACACGGGTAGGACTGGGCAGGTGATTCAACAGCCCGTTACCCGGCAGGTCCAGCGCCACCAGCGAATGCCCCGGCAGCGCCTGCCGGAATTGCTCTAAAAAATCGCCCCAGTGTCGGCTTTCACGCGTCAAGCCACGCAAAAAAATCCAGGTGCTCATGGTGTGTCAATACCAGTCTTGCAAGGCTTGTGCATGGTGCTGGGCCCGAGTGTCTGGGGTGGGGAGCCAAAGCCGGTGGCCACAGGCCGCACGCGACAAAAAGTCCAGCAGCAACTGGTGCTGGCGCAGCACACGCTGCTGCCGGTGCTCAATCAAGGGATTGAAAATACCATGCCGCGAAAACATCTGGCGCGGATTTTTCTTGACCCACAGCCAGGACCCCATCTCCAGCGTGAGCGGCAGAAAGACACGATCCGACGCCTTGCAGGCTTGCAGGTACAAGTAATCCCACAGGTCCCCATGCGCCAAATACTGCAGGCTTTGCGGCTCAATAACGTAGCGGTGATGGTTGTTGGACTGCACAAAAATATTCTTCAGCGCCTGCAGCTCTGCCAGGTGGGCGATAGGCGCTCGTTTGTAGGCATAGGGAAACCAGATGCGGTCACGGGTGCCAAAACCGGAATGGCAGTCCACCGAGACACTGAAATCACGCGACAGCAACTCGGTCGTCACGACATCACAGACCGCCTGATTTTCAATTTCCATGGCTTTACCCTTGGCGCCCCGGTACCAGGGCAAGCCCGAACTCCAACGCTGGCCGCCCACCAAAAAAGGCACCGCTTCAGACGCCTCCACCGGCGCATTGCGCATCAGGTCCACGCCCTGGGGATTAGCCCGTGTCCCCAGCGCCATGCCGCCGGGATTTACGACAGGCATAAACACCAGCCGCACCGATTCGAGTTGTTTGTGCAGCGTGCTGTCCCACTGCAGGCGCATCACCAGGCTGTGCAGATAGGAAATAACGACTTCAGCGCCAATGCGCTCCAGACCATGCACACCGCCAAAATAGCCGACCGCTGGCACACGAAGATCAGGGTTACCTAAGGTGATTACCGGCACGGGGTAGGAGCGACCGCCCGACAGCTTGATATCACACACGACACGCGACTCAAGCCAGCCTGCCCCCAACTCGATGATGCGTTCCAGCGCATCGAGTTCGGGCAGCTTGGTGCTCACCGTCGGCCCAGCAAGCGGGCGCGTTGCAGGGCGAATAATTCAAGCAAGCACCACACCACACAGGCGGGAATCGCCATCACCCGGATAAATTTGGCATTAAGTCGCATAGCAAGAAATTTAGCAGTGATCGATGACAACTTGGTGAACATTGAACACGCCAACGCCATATAACAGCAAAGAGGCTCAGCCTGATTTTTTGACTTTGATCTTCCGCTTCTCGAACAATTTCAGCGCCGCATAGGTCGCCACCCCCATCAGACTCGCAACCACCAGGAAAGCCCCATAGGCCAGGGGCCAAGGAATACCCTGCGTCATCATGGAAAACTCGGACATCCCGCCCATGCCCGCCAAAATATTGATCGGCATGAACACGACGCCGAAGACCGTCAATTGGTTGATGCGTTTGTTCTGGTTGATATTGATGAAACCGATGGTGGCATCCATCAAAAAGTTGATCTTGTCGAACAGAAAAGACGTGTGGCTGTTCAGCGATTCGATGTTGCGCAAGATCTGCTTGGCGTCTTCAAACTGGGTAGGCGACACCACTTTGCTGCGGATCAGGAAGTTGATGGCCCGTTGGGTGTCCAGAATATTGCCGCGGATGCGGCCATTCAGATCCTCTTCTTCGGCAATATCACCCAGGATGGCAGCCGCCTCCCCGTCGCTGATGGCTTCACTCAGCACCTGCCGCCCGACTTTGCCGAGCGTGGCATAGATATCCTCCAGCGAATCGGCCGAGTACTCCACATCCGCACCATACAGGTCCAGCAGCACATCATGGCAATTGGCCACATAGCCCGCTTGGGTTCGGGCACGGCGGCGCTGCAGGCGGAACACCGGCAGTTCCTCGTTGCGTAGTGAAAACAAAATGCCCTGGTGCAAGATAAAGGCAACCGGCACGCTGCGCGAGTTGCCCTCTTTGTCGAGCAAGAAATTGGAGAGTAGATGTATCTCGCTGTTCTCCTCGATGTGGTAGCGCGAACTCACCTCCAGATCAGTCACCTCACCCGGGTCGGGCAGTTTGAGTCCGAAATGGGCGCCTACATAAATCCGCTCGGCTTTGGTGGCACCCAGCAAGTCAATCCAGATGGGTTTAATGCCTTCAAGATTTTTGCGACTCTCAACCGTGATTTGACGAAGCTTGCCGTCGATCAACTCAAAGGCATTGATCTGACTTTCTTCAAAGGCGGGTTCGCGGTTGCCTACCAGCAGCTCGCGGCGCGCGTCCGAGACTTCCCAGAGCACATCGTTTTCGCGGTTTGCCGGCATCTGCGCCCACAGCAGTTTGGCATCTTCCAGGGGCAAGGCCTCCAGGAGACTGCCAATTTCACTGGTCGGCAACTGGCCCATCAGGTTCTGCAACTCGGCCAGATGCTGGCGTTGCACCAGGGTTTCGACAATATCCTGACGGGGCATGCTCTGCCCATGCAGCATGCCTTCAACCCGTTTGTGCTTTTTGAGGATTTCTGAGACTTTATCGAGGGACATCTAAAGAAACTCGGGCGACTGCACAGTGACAACCACGGTTTCCAATACGGCTTCACGCTCACGCGTGCGCAGCCACCAGACTGCGCCTTTTTTAACCGCGCATTCGCTGGCGCTCAGTCCTAGCAACTGGGCAATGGTTTGCCCCAGCGTGGGCTGATGGCCAATCACCAGCACGGTGCCTTTGGCATCAGGCCATTGCACCAGCGCCAGCAACTGCTCAACGCTGCTATCCGGTGCCAACTCGGGTCGCACCTTGTATTTACGCGCCAACGCCAGCGCGGTCTGTTCGGTGCGACGCGCAGGGCTCACCACAATGCGCGTGCCCTCGGGCAATTGGCGGTCCAGCCAGTTGGCCATGCGGCTGGCCTGCTTCTCGCCGCGCTTGGTGAGTTCGCGAGCCAGATCATCACAGCCGTCAACCCACTCCTGTGCCTCGGCATGGCGCCACAAAATCAGGTCCATCTCAATCGCTCCGGTCACCGTAACGCACCATCAGGGCGGCCTGTGCGCCGTGCGCCTGGCGGCGTCCATCGGGTTTGACGCGGGCGTAGCTGCCGTCGGGCAACAAGTCCCACGCGTCCACGCCGTCATGCAGGTAGGCGACCAGTTCTTCATCAATAATGCGTTGGCGCTGCACCGGGTCAATCACCGGCCAGGCGAGTTCAATCCGGCGCATCATGTTGCGGTTCATCCAGTCGGCGCTGGAGAGATAGAGTTCCTCGACCTCGTCGCGGCGGAAGTAAAACACGCGGGAGTGTTCCAGAAAACGACCAATCACCGAGCGCACCCGGATGTTGTCCGTCACCCCCGCCACCTGTGCTGGCAGCATGCAGGCGCCGCGCACAATCAGGTCGATTTTGACGCCCTGCTGCCCGGCGTGGATCAGGGCATGAATCAGTCCCTCATCGGTCAAGGCATTCATCTTGGCCACGATGCGCCCCTCGCCTCCCGCTGCGGCCACAAGGCCCAATGCGTTGATCTTTGCGATCATTTTGGCGTGCAGATAAAAAGGCGCCATCAAGACACGATGCAGCTTGGGCAAGCGGCTTTGGCTGGCCAGATGTACGAAGACGTTTTCTACATCGGTGGTGAGGAGCGGGTCCGCCGTGATGTGGCTCCAGTCGGTGTACAAGCGCGCGGTGCGCGGGTTGTAGTTGCCGGTGGACAGGTGGGCGTAGCGCTTGAGTTGCTTGCCTTCGCGGCGCGTGATGAGCATCATCTTGGCGTGCGTTTTCAGGCCCACCACGCCGTACAAGACCTGCGCGCCAATCGACTCCAGCATCTCGGCCCAGTTGATGTTGGCTTCTTCGTCAAAGCGGGCTTTCAGCTCAACCACCACGGTGACTTCCTTGCCACGGCGCACCGCTTCGCGCAGCAGATCCATCAGCTCGGAGTCGCTGCCGGTGCGGTAAATGGTTTGCTTGATGGCCAACACATCCGGGTCATTCACGGCTTCACGCAAAAAGGCCAGCACGCCGCCAAAACTCTCAAAGGGCTGGTGAATCAGCACATCGCCCTGCTTGAGTTGCTCAAAGAACGACGCCCCCGGCACCAGTTGTGTTGGGTAGCACGATTTGTAGACCGGAAAACACAATTTGGGCGCATCCACCAAATCGACCAACTGCGTCAGCCGCACTAAATTAACCGGACCGGGCACGCGGAACAGCGCCTGCTCAGGCAAGTCGAACTGCTTGAGCAAGAAAGCCGACAAATGTTCAGAGCAACCGGCCGACACCTCCAGGCGCACCGCATGGCCAAAATGGCGGTGCTGCAAGCCCTGGCGCAAGGCGGTGCGCAGGTTTTTAACGTCGTCTTCGTCCACCGCCAGATCGGAGTGGCGGGTGACCCGAAACTGTGAGAACTGCCCCACTTCGCGCCCCGAAAACAACTCGGACAGGTGCGCCCGAATCACGCTGGAGAGCGAGACAAAGTAGTTATTTTTGCCACACACCTTGGCCGGCAGGCGGATCATGCGCGGCAGCACGCGCGGCACTTTGACGATGGCGATTTCGTTTTCGCGCCCAAAGGCATCGCGGCCACTCAGGCGGACGATGAAGTTGAGCGACTTGTTGGCCACTTGCGGAAATGGGTGCGACGGATCGAGCCCGACCGGGATGAGCAGCGGGCGCACTTCGCGCTCGAAATACGACTTGACCCAGCGCCGCTGCGCCTCATCGCGATCGCCATGCGACACAATTCGGATGCCCTGCTTTTCAAGGGTCGGCATCAGGTCATCGTTGTACAAGGCGTATTGACGCGCCACCAGGGTGTGCGCCGCCGTGGCCAGCCGTTGAAATGAGCCGACGGTGTACGGGCCTTTTTCTTCCTTGTCCTGATTGGCCTCCAGATGCGGCTCGGCACGCACCTCAAAAAATTCATCCAGGTTGGAAGAGACGATGCACAGGTAGCGCAGGCGCTCCAGCAGCGGCACGTCTTCGCGGTAAGCCCAGTCAAGCACCCGCTCGTTGAACGCCAGAATACTGTGATCACGGTCCAGAAGCACCACGGGAGGTGAAGGCGGCATCAATTTCGACTGACGAGAGAGTGTTGACATGACAGCGGGGGCCTGTTTGTTGCAAATGAGTGACTGATTATTGACATCTTTGATGACACCCGTGTGACAAAACCCGGCTACGTTGGCGTTTGATCAACCCAGAAAATGCTTGCGGTAGCGTGACGGCAAATCATCAATGCGCATCATCATCGGCAGGTCGGCGGTGTTGAAATCCGGGTCCCAGGCCGGTGCGCCCAATACCTTGGCGCCGAGTCGCAGATAGCCCTTGATCAGCGCGGGCGGCTCCACGGCCAAATGGCTGTCGAGTTGCTCTACCGGCAAGGGCAGGCGGGGCCGCACATGGTGCTCAATCGGGGCCAGATGAGTTTGCTTGAGTTGCTGCCAGATACTGGCCGCCACGTCACCACTGACGATGCCGTTGTGCAGCATCGGAATGCTGGCGCAGCCAATCATGGTGTCGAGCTTGTTGCGCACCATGAACTCGGCCAGCGCGCCCCACAACGCCATGATGACACCACCACTGCGGTAGTCGGGGTGAACGCAGCTGCGCCCCAGTTCAACCATGCGCTCGCGCAGGCTACGCAGGCGCGTCAGGTCAAATTCAAGATCGCTGTAGGTGCTGCCCACGCGCCGGGCCTGAGCGGGCGTGAGGAGCCGGTAGGTTCCTACCACCTCCTGGGTAAGCTCATCGCGCACCAGCAAATGCTCACAGTAGTTATCAAACAAGTCGACATCATGACCAGGCAACGGGGTGTCAAGGCGGGCACCCATTTCTTCGGCAAAAATCTTGAACCTCAGGCGCTGCGCCTGCTTGATTTCGTCCGCATGTTTAGCCCAAGACACCACGAGATGACCGCGCTCAAGTTGAGTCGTTGACGTGGTTTGGATCGTGCCGTGCAGATGGGGGTTTGAGCGGTGAAGCAGCCCCCTGGGCAGGTTCAGCGGCGAC
>CAJAFJ010000076.1 GCA_903938955.1 uncultured beta proteobacterium
CGCGGCCAGCTCTTCGGCCACAAACTTGGCCACATAGCCATCGGCGCCGACTTTTTTGACGTGATCTTCGTTGGTCGTGCCGGTGAGCGACGAGTGGATGACGACCGGGATGTTCTTGAAACGCGCATCCTGCTTGATATTGCGCGTCAAGGTGAAGCCGTCCATTTCAGGCATTTCCAGATCGGTCAGCACCAAGGCTACTTTGTCTTTCACCGTCTTGCCTTCCGCCTCGGCCTGGTTGGCCAGCATCTGCAGGCGCTCCCAGGCTTCCTTGCCGGTCTTGGTCATGATGTAGGGCACATTCATGGATTTCAGCCCCTGCTCGATCATCATGCGGGCCACGGCTGAATCGTCGGCGGCGAGAATCACGGTGCCGGGTGGCAGGTGTACCTTGGAGGTGACTTCGGCGTCCTGCGCGGCCTGGTGTTCTTGCGGAAACACATCGCGCAAAATTTGCTCTACGTCCAGCACCTGCGCCAGCCGGGTGTTTTCGGCATTGCCATCCAGGCGCGCAATGCTGGTGACCAGACCGCCGCCCGAGCCTTCGGCGGAGAGCACGTTCTTCCACTCCAGGCGCACAATTTCATTCACTTCTTCCACCGCAAACGCCTGGGTGGTGCGGGCAAACTCGGTGACGAGCAAGATGCCCAGCCCTTTGGTGGGGTTGCAACCGACGATTTGCGGCAAGTTGATCACGGTGATCATTTGCCCCCGGATGTTGGCCACGCCCATGACGGCGGGCGGCGAATTCACCATCACGGTGATCTCGGGCATGACCAGAATCTCGCGTACTTTGAACACGTTGATGCCAAACAACTCGCGCCGGTCTGAGCCCGCGGCCTCTCCCAAACGAAACAGCAGCAGTTCGAACATGCTGTTGCCGGCCAGATTGGTCCGTTCGTCGATATCGCGCATTTCTGTTTTCATGAATTCTTCCGTTCAAGGGGGCAGGGGTGTCGAATTTTCAGCGTCAATGGTAACGTGAGCGGCGGGCTATTTAGGCCACAGGACCCAAAGCCGCAAGGGCTGTTTCAGGCGGCCCGCCAACTCGGCGGCCGTGGGGCTCCAGCCGGCAAAATAATCGGCCCGGACCGCGCCCACAATCGCACTGCCGGTGTCCTGCGCCAGCACCAGTTTTTGCAGTGCGGCCGTGGGGCCGGGTGACACCAGCCAGACCGGCGTGCCATACGGAATGCTGCCGGGGTCCACCGCAATGGAGCGCCCGGGCGTCAGCGCCACGCCCTGCGCACCTTTGGGGCCAAAGGCCATGTCCAGGTCCGTCAAGGCCTCTTCCTTGAAAAAGACCGTGCGCGGGTTGCTCCACAGCAACTCATTGACGCGACCCGGGTTCTGCGCCACCCAGGCCTTGATGGCGGGCCAGGAGGCATCGCGCAGCGCACCCTGGTCGATCAGCCAGCGACCAACACTTTTATACGGCTGCTCATTGGAGCCGGCAAACGCCAGCCGCACCATGGTTTGCGTGCCGTCAGGCTGGCTGATGCGCACGCGCCCGGAGCCCTGAATCTGCAGCACCAGCGCGTCAATCGGGTCGGCCAGATAGGCAATTTCGCGGCCCTTGAGGGCGGCCTGCACCTCGGGCAAGGTGTCGATTTCCTGGCGCGTGAACCAGGGTTTGCGCAGCGCCAGCCCCAGCGGGGGCTGGTACAAGGGCACCGAAAACTGGGCGCTGGCCTGGCGTGCGCCTTCCAGCACCGGCTCGAAATAGGCCGTCAGCAGTCCGTCGGGCGCGCCGGAGTGGGTGTCCACCCGGTACGGCTGCAGCCGGGCGACCAGCCAGGCGCGCTGCTCGTCAGCGCTGCCAATACTCAGGCGGCGCACCTCGCCGCACAGGGGGGCAAACACCGGGCCGGGGCGTTCGCAGCTTTTGAGCCAGGCGTTCCAGGCCTCATGCAGCGCATCGTCCTGGAAGCCGGGCAACTCGGCCCAGCGCACCGGCGTCCACTGGCTTTTGGCGCGGGAGATCGATGCGGGCAGGGGCTCGGTATCGCCCACCAGTTCGGCGACAGGCGCCACGACGGCGGGCACGGGCGCCGGTGCTTCGGGGGCCTGCAGCGGCACGCTGCCGCAAGCGGCCAGCGTTCCTACAATCAGGGCGAAGACCACGGTACAAAGGAGTCGGTTCATGAGTTTGCTCTTGCTGGAAGCCCTGGGGGCTTTGCTGATACTGGTGTTGATTGTCTGGTGGACCATGTTTGCGGGCCGTGACCAAGGGGAGTTGCCGCCCGACTCAGCCGCCGGGGGCTTGCCGCAGCAGGTTGACGAGCTCGACCGCTGATTTGACGGCCATTTTCTCGAACACGCGCGAGCGGTGGACCTCGACCGTTCGGACACTGATGTCGAGCCGGTCAGCAATCAGCTTGTTGGGCAGACCTTCCACCACCAAGGCCATCACGTCACGCTCCCGCTCGGTCAGTTCGGCCTGGCGTTCCTGCAGGCGCCCGGTTTGCCGGTGCGACTGAAGGTAGGCGTCCGATTGCGCCAGGGCCTGCTCCACGCGGTCTACCAGGGCATTGTCGGAGCAGGGTTTTTCACAAAAATCGAAGGCACCGCGCTTGACCGCGTCCACAGCGGTGGGCACATCGGCGTGGCCGGTTAAAAAGATCACCGGCATGGCCTGCTGCAGTTCCCGCTCAATCAACCAGTCAAACAGGGCCAGGCCACTGAGGCCCGGCATGCGCACATCCAGCAACAGGCAACAGGGCTGGCCGGGGAGCGGGCCGCGGTCGACCCGGCTTTGAAACGCTTCGGCGCTGTCAAACACCTCGCTGGCGAGGCGGCGCGAACGCAGCAACCACGCCAGCGCCTCGCGCACGCTGGCATCGTCATCGACCACAAAAACCAGGGATTCAAGCAAAGGCAACATGCGTCAATGTTATGCCACGGCACGCCCGGGCAAGGTGAACTTGAAAATAGTCCCCTGCGGCACATTGGGCTCAAACCCCAACACGCCGCCATGCTGCTCCACCACCGTGCGGCACAGGCTCAGGCCCAGCCCCATGCCCTCGGTTTTGGTGGTGAAAAAGGGGTTGAACAGCTGCTGCTGCACGTCATCACTCATGCCGGTGCCGACATCCGCAACCGAAAATTCCAGCCATTTCTGGCCACTGTCACCACGGACCCGGCCCACGGTGATGCGCAAAACGCGCTCGGTCAGGGCCGGCTGATCCATGGCCTGCATGGCGTTGCGGGCCAGGTTGAGCAGCACCTGCTCGACCATGGTGTGATCGCACAGCACCTGCGGCAGGTCCGGCGCCAACTCGGTCACCACCCGCACGCCTAATTTACGCGCCTGCAAATGAATCAGCGGCAGGATGGCATCGAGCAAGACCTGCGGCGCCACCGCGTCACGCACCTGGTCGCGCCGGCGCACAAAGTCGCGCACGCTTTTGATGACCTTGCCGGCCCGTTCCGCCTGCTCGGCAATGCGGCGCATCGCCAACTGCAGGTCGGCCCCGTGCGCATGCGCGGCGCTGGCGTCGTCTTGCAACAGGTTGATCGAGCCGTTGGCGTAGCTGGAAATGGCGGCCAGCGGCTGGTTCAGTTCGTGGCTCAGGAGCGAGGCCATCTCGCCCACCATGGCCAGCCGGGCCGTGGCCTGCAGCCGCTCCTGGCTGGTGCGGGAGACTTCTTCCACGCGGCGTTGCTCGCTGATGTCGACAAACGCGCTCATCCAGCCGCTTTGCACGCCCTGGGCGTCAATCAGCGGTGCCTCGATGATGAGGACCGGAAAACGCGACCCATCCTTGCGCATGAACACCGACTCGAAGCCCTCGCGCGGCGGCACGTTGCCGGCCAGACGAATGGTCTGGCGCTGCTGGTACTCGTCGATGAACTCCGGCGGCCAATAAGGCGCGGGCATGTGCGGGCCCAGCAGCTCGTCCTCCGCAAAGCCGACCATCTGGCAAAAGGCCGGATTGACGTAGGTGGTGGCGCCTTGCTGATCACGCGCGCGCAAGCCGGTCACCAGCGAGTCTTCCATCGCCTTGCGAAAGGCCAGCGCATCGGCCAGATCGTGCTCGGCCTTGAGGCGCCGGCGCATGTCCTTGGCCAGCAAGACCAGCACCGACACCAGCGCCAGCGACATGGCGGCCACCAGCGCGGTCAACACATTGGGGAACAGGTCGGGCGCGCCACGCCAGCTGTCCATGCGCAGCACCAGGCTGGTGCCGGGCAAGTCCACCAGATGCTGCACGGTAAACACCCGGTTGCCGCTGCGGGTGGACCGGCGCAAGGCCAGGCGCGTGCCATCGCCCTCGGTGAATGCGGTTTCGTAATTGCGCGTGGTCTGCTGGGCCGGGATGGCATCCAATACCTCTTGCAGGGCGTAGGTGGCGACCAGGTAGCCGACCGGCTTGCCGCTGCTTTGCAAGGGCAGGCACAACTCCATCACCTGGATGCCCAGCCCGTCCGCAAACGGCACAAAGTAGCTGCTGGTGTAAGCCGGGCCGCTGAAGCGCAGGGCGGTGGCACAGGCCAGCAACACTTCAGCCTGCACATTGCTGCGCCCCCGGTGGTCAAACACCGGTGTGCGAAACGGCGAATCTACGCCGGACTTCATGTTCAGTTCACTGTCGCGCCACTCGACGCGCACCAGTTCGCGGTGCTCACGCAAAAAAGCCGCGGCGTCGATGGACCAGGAACTCGGTGTCGGGTCGTTGTATTGCAGGGCCTGCAGGCTTTGCACATTGCGCGTCAGGGCGGACCGGACATCGGCCACGGCCTCGGCCGCATCGCGCTCCAGTCGCCCTTGCACCTGCGCCGCCTCATAGACCCCGGCCAGCCAGACCAACATCGCCAGCATCGCCGCCAGCAAAATCAGCAGTACCGTCCAAAGGGCGCGGCGGCGGGTAACGGGCTGGATCGTCACGGGGTGTTACCGGCTTGCGCCCGCTTTGGGCGGCGTGGCCGATGCGTCCTTGCGCTCGACTTTGCTAATTTTGGGGTCGGTCCACGCCCCATCAATGTGAAATTCCTGCGTTGCAGCCTCGGTCAGGGGGCGGCGTAAAAAGAACTGGGCCAGAAAAGTCCCCAGACCGACCGCCGGGTTGATGACCGTGGCGATCAGCGAGGCGGTACCGGCATTGAGCTCGGGCACCACCACCACCTTCAGGTCTTGTGTTTCGCGGGCAATATCGGC
>CAJAFJ010000077.1 GCA_903938955.1 uncultured beta proteobacterium
AAGGTAATTGGATTCGAATTCATGAAGTTTTGTAAATCAATGGGAGGAGAGTCTCAAATTGATTTAGAAATGGTTAAAGTTGGGTTCAAACAAGGTTTGCAAAAGAAAGACACTTTGATTAAATCTACAGAAAGATTAGCTTTAATTAATACATTTATTTCTGGTTTAAATCAGTCTTCAAGTGCAAAGATGATGGACAAAGCTAAAAAAATGCCTAACATTAAAACGTTACCTGGAGGAATATTAATTCAAACAATTGAAGAGGGAAGAGGTGGTTCACCAACTGCTGAAGATGATGTTGAAGCGAATTATATTTTGACAAATGCAAAAGGAGATACAATTGAAAGTTCATTTGCTCTTCAAAAAATGCAAGGAACTAAAGAAGCTCCAAAATTCAATTTGAACGGAGTAATTCAAGGTTGGAAACAATCATTTCCTAGTTTGAAGAAAGGTGGTAAATATAGATTGTATGTGCCTGCTGAATTAGCTTATGGTGATCAAAAAGGAGCGTTGTGTTTCTATATTGAATTCATCAATTTTGGTAAAGCTGGACGATGCCACCGGCAAGCTGCTCGACAATGGCAAAGGCCCCTCAACCCGCACCGGCGAACTGGACAACCGGGGTAGCCATTTTTACCTCGCGATGTACTGGGCGCAAGCCTTGGCAGAGCAGACCGACGACAAGGAAATGCAAGCGCATTTCGCACCGCTGGCCAAAACACTGACGGACAACGAGCAGCAGATCGCTGCTGAGTTCAAAGCGGTGCAAGGCAAGCCGGTTGATATCGGTGGTTACTACATCGCTGATGCGGAGAAGGTCAAGGCCGTTATGCGCCCAAGTGCCACGTTCAACGCGGCACTGAAGGCTGCGCGTATCTAAAGCGCAAGTCCGGCGGATCTGCCTCGCACGGCAGATCCGCTGCGGCACGGAGAGTTGGTTTCCGGTTGGACGAGCAATACAGGCTGTTTGGCCCATGAAAGTTGATCCCCTCCATGAGTCCTGAACTCTCCCTGAAATTGGCGGCAGCCGTCGAGAGCATGCCCGCCTTTCCGAAAAGTGTGCAGAAAATTTTGCAGCTGACGCGCGACGTTGACTGCTCGCCCAAAGACCTGGTACAGGTGATCGACAAAGACCCGGTGGTCACGGTCAAGGTGTTGCGGGTGGTCAATTCGGCCTACTACGGCCTGCCCAAACAGATCACCTCCATCGATCATGCGGTGGTTTACCTCGGCTTCAACGCCATCAAAAATCTGGCCCTGAGTATTGCCGCCATGGGCATGTTGCCGACCGAGCATGGCTCTGGCTTGAACGGTCCAAAGTACCTGGTGCATTCATTGACGACCGCCAGCCTGGCCAAGCAACTGGCCCTGCGCGTGCCGCCCACCGATCCGATGGATTGTTTTATCGCCGGTTTATTACATGACTTTGGCAAAGTTGTGATCGCCCAATTTATGCCGCTGGAGTTTCGTCGCGCGCTGGAGACCAGTCAATGGCATGAAATATCCTTGCACCAGGCCCTGCGCCAAGTGATTGGGGTGGACCATGCGATGGTCGGCGCGATGTTGGCTGAGAAGTGGCGCTTTCCCCAGGACCTGGTGGACACCATCCGGCATCAGTACAGTCCGGAACTGATGGACACGCCGATGCTGGCGTGCGTCGTGGCCGCCAACCAGATCAGCAAGCAATTTGAAGTCGGTTCTGGCCGGGCGCTCGTGCTGCAACCCTTGCCCCCGAGCATTGTTCTGCGGCTGGGTGGAACGCTCGAAGCGTTAATGGCCAGCTTGGGCGACCTCACGCCGGTGTTTCAGGAAGCCCGGCAGTTCTCGAACGTGTGAGGCAAGGATGAACGCCGTTTTCTTTGCTAAGTTCATGCCGATAAGCGCATTGAAAACGCCGCGTCCGGAACGGATGGGTCGAGCGCTGAAACAAGCATCCGATTTAAAAGAGTGGCCCGGTCATGACGACGTGCGTCGGGCTGACCTCTGAAAACCAGCCCGGTCATCACTTGGGGCGCCTCGACTTTTTGTTCATGATCAAACACGCCAGTAAAGGCGGCGTCTGGTGCCCGCCGTATGGCATCATTCAAAAGCACCGTGGCGGCTTTGATGTGTCACGCGGCC
>CAJAFJ010000078.1 GCA_903938955.1 uncultured beta proteobacterium
GTAACGCAGCATCAGGTTGTTTTGCATGTACGGGCGACGCAGGTCCAACACCCGGTGTGTCAAACGCGTGGTCTCGCTCAGGTTGTCGTCATCCAACTGGAAGGGTGGTGTGACCGAGGGGTTGAGCACGTTCAACTCATGGCACAGCACTTCAATTTTGCCGCTTTTCAGACTGTCGTTGGTGGTGCCGTCCGGACGGGCGCGCACCAGGCCTTTGACCTGAATACAGTATTCGTTGCGCAGACCTTCGGCCGCCTTGAACATGTCGGCCCGGTCCGGGTCGCATACCACTTGCACGTAACCTTCGCGGTCACGGATATCAACAAAAATCACGCCACCGTGGTCGCGACGACGGTTGACCCAGCCGCACAAGGTAACGGTTTCGCCCAACAGGGCTTCGGTCACAAGACCGCAATAGTGGGAACGCATGGCCATAGAAAAGCTTTCAAAGCCCGCCAGCAAAGGCGGCACAGGTTATCAACAAAATTAAGGAACAGGGACCGCAGCCACCGGGGCGACAGAGCCCATCGAAATCACATAGGTGAGCGCTTCGTCCACGCTCATCGCCAGCTCAATAACTTCGGAACGCGGCAGCATCAGGAAAAATCCACTGGTCGGGTTGGGCGTGGTAGGCACATAAACACTGACAAAATCAGCACCCAGATGCGCTGCCACTTCGCCGCCGGGCGTGCCGGTCTGGAATCCGATGGTCCAGACACCGGCCCGGGGATACTGCACCAGCAGGGCCGTGCGAAACGCATTCCCATTGCTTGAAAAAAGTGTATCGGACACTTTTTTGACGCTGTTGTAGATCGACTTGAACACCGGAATGCGGGTGAACAGCTTGCCCCATTGGCTGAGCCACCAGCGCCCGGCCACATTGGAGACCAAGGCCCCCGTCAACAACAGGACGGACAGAACCAGAATCACGCCCAAGCCCGGAATGCGGCGCAATTGCTCAATCACGTCACCGCTTGACGCGGGCGTCAAAGCAGAAACTCCGGTCAGCACACCGCCCAGCACGCTGTCGAGCAAACCCACCAGCTGGAGCAACACCCAAATGGTCAGGGACAAGGGTAACCAGGCCAAAAGACCTGTCAGCAAATACTTTTTAAGGGGCACGATAAGTCCGAAAGGTAGTCTGCAGCGAATCAATGGCAGGCGCAACCGCCGCCGCAACCACCCGAAGACGCCGCAGGCGCGGCCTCTGATTTGGCTGCTGCAGGCTCACTCGGTTTGGCGGTTTCAGTCGTCTTGGCTGCGGCATCGGTGCTGGAAGGGGCCACGGCAGTGGCTGCACCCGCCGTGCCGCCGCCTTTAAAGTCAGTGGCGTACCACCCCGAACCCTTGAGCTGAAAGCCGGCAGCTGTCAGTTGTTTCTTGAAGGTGGCGGCACCGCAGGTGGGGCAGTCGGTCAGCAGAGGGTCGGACATCTTCTGCAACACGTCCTTGGCAAACCCGCAGGACTCGCATTTATAGGCGTAAATTGGCATGGCAATAAGACTCGGATTTCAAGTTGCAAAGCTTTTGATTATAAAGCGTTGTCATCTTGAAGCCACCCCGTCAAAAAACCCGGACCCGGATCACCCACTGCATCACCACCAAGCCCAATGTAAAGCCGATGCCGCCGTACAAAAAGGCTTGCAACAGCCGGTTGGTGCGCTTCTGCTCATGCAGCAACTCTTCTATCGCGCGTCCCGGGCCGGCTTTGCTGTTTTGCAAAAAATCAACCAGCAGACGGGGCAACTCCGGCAGCAATTTGGCATACCGCGGCGCTTCGTTGCGCAGCATGTCGACGAGCTTTTTGGGGCCTAACTGGTCAATCATCCATTTTTCAAGAAACGGCTTGGCGGTAGCCCACAGATCGAGCTCGGGGTCCAGTTCACGCCCCAGGCCTTCAATGTTGAGCAGTGTTTTTTGCAGCAGCACCAGTTGCGGCTGAATTTCGACCTGAAAACGCCGAGAGGTCTGAAACAGGCGCATCAGCACCAATCCCAAAGAAATTTCTTTAAGTGGCCGGTCAAAGTACGGCTCGCACACGGAGCGGATGGCCGACTCCAGCTCATCGACCCGGGTCGCGGCAGGCACCCAGCCCGACTCAATGTGCAACTCGGCCACACGCTTGTAATCGCGCCTGAAAAAAGCCGTGAAGTTTTGCGCCAGGTACTCTTTATCGGACTCGGTCAAGGTGCCGACGATGCCAAAATCCAGCGAGATATAACGGCCAAAGGTGGCCGGCTCAATACTCACCTGGATGTTGCCGGGATGCATATCGGCATGAAAAAAGCCATCCCGAAACACTTGCGTAAAAAAGATCGTTACGCCGTCACGCGCCAGTTTCGGAATA
>CAJAFJ010000079.1 GCA_903938955.1 uncultured beta proteobacterium
CCCTACAACCGGCTGGTGATCATTGGGTTTGCCATATTTGTTCTGGGCGCGGTGTCGTGGCTGATCAGCAAAACGCGCCTCGGCCTGTTTGTGCGCGGCGTCACGCAAAACCGTTCCATTGCGGCCTGCATGGGCGTGAACACGGCGCGCATTGACACTTATGCGTTTGCGTTGGGCTCGGGCATTGCCGGGCTGGCGGGTTGTGCGCTGAGTCAGGTCGGCAATGTCGGGCCGGACCTGGGGCAGGGCTACATCGTGGACTCGTTCATGGTGGTGGTGTTGGGTGGCGTTGGCCAGTTGGCGGGCACGGTGTATGCCGCGCTGGGCCTGGGCGTGCTGAACAAGCTGCTGGAGGGCGTGGCGGGTGCCGTGCTGGCCAAAATTGCCGTGTTGGTGTTCATCATCATCTTTATTCAAAAACGTCCTCAAGGCATCTTTGCCATGAAGGGCCGCTCAGCGGAGGCTTGAGATCATGAAGCAGTCATCTATCGACTTTCCGGCGCCCGCGCCCTTGCTGAGCCGATCCGGCTGGAGCGCCTTCATCGTCGCCTTGATCGTGGTGTGCGCGCTGGCACCCGCCCTCAACCTGTGGGTGCCGCCGACCAGCTTTTTCCACCTGAGCGACTACGCGGTGGGCCTGTGCGCCAAGATCATGTGCTACGCCATGTGCGCGCTGGCCATGGACTTGATCTGGGGCTACACCGGCATTTTGAGTCTGGGCCACGGCTTGTTTTTTGCGCTCGGCTCCTATGTGATGGGCATGTACCTCATGCGCCAGATCGGCACCGATGGCAACTACAAAAGCAATCTGCCCGATTTCATGGTGTTTCTGGACTGGAAGGAGCTGCCCTGGCACTGGACTTTTAGCGGCAGCTTTGCGGCTACGCTATTCCTAGTGCTGGCGGTGCCGGGCCTGGTGGCGTTTGTGTTTGGTTACTTTGCCTTTCGCTCCCGCATCAAGGGCGTGTACTTTTCCATCATCACGCAGGCCATGACGTTTGCCGCGATGCTGCTGTTTTTCCGCAATGAGACCGGCTTTGGCGGCAACAACGGCTTCACGGATTTCAAGCGAATTCTGGACATTCCGATGGCCACGCCCAGCATGCGTATGACGCTGTTCATGCTGACGGGCGTCACGCTGCTGGTGTTCTTCCTGCTGGCGCGCTGGCTGGTCAACAGCAAGTTCGGCCGCGTGTTGCAAGCGGTGCGAGATGCGGAAACGCGGGTCATGTTCAGCGGCTACTCTCCCATTGGCTACAAGCTCACCATCTGGACCATTTCGGCCATGATGTGCGGCGTGGCCGGCGCCTTGTATGTGCCGCAGGTCGGCATCATCAACCCGAGCGAGATGAGCCCGGCCAACTCGATCGAGATCGCGATCTGGGCCGCGGTGGGCGGGCGCGCCACCTTGATCGGTCCGATCATCGGCGCCTTTGTCGTGAGCGGCGCCAAGAGCTGGCTCACCGTGGCCTACCCCGAGTTCTGGCTCTACTTTTTGGGCGCCTTGTTCATTGGCGTCACCCTGTATTTACCCAACGGCGTGATCGGTCTGGTGAAGAAACTGGCAGCCGCCCTGCCCAACAAACGAGGAGAAAAAGCATGACGCCCGATCTGCTCGAAGACGGCGCCCGCCGCATGGCGGCCCATGCCCTGAAAACCGCGCCCGGCAAGACCGAGTCGGGTGGCCGCGAGGCCGGTTTCTCGCGCCTGGCGACACCGGGTGAAGTGGACGTGACCCATGGCCGCATCCTGTACCTTGAAAATGTGAGTGTCAGTTTTGACGGTTTCAAGGCCATCAACCAGTTGTCACTGGATATTGCGCCCGGCGAGCTGCGCTGCATCATCGGCCCCAACGGCGCCGGCAAGACCACCATGATGGACATCATCACTGGCAAAACCCGGCCCGATTCCGGCACGGTGTTTTTTGGCAGCACGATTGATTTGCTGCGCTACAAAGAGTCAGAGATTGCGCAAATGGGCATTGGCCGCAAGTTTCAGAAACCTACGGTGTTTGAGCAACTCACGGTGTTCGAGAACCTGGAACTGGCGCTCAAGACCAACAAGGCGGTGACCGCGTCGATGTTCTTCAAGCTGGACTCGCGCCAGAGCGACCGCTTGGCGGAAGTGCTGCACACCATTCACCTGGCAGACAGCGTGACGCGGCAGGCGGGCAATCTGAGCCACGGGCAAAAGCAGTGGCTGGAGATTGGCATGCTGCTGATGCAAGACCCCAAACTGCTGCTGCTCGATGAGCCGGTGGCGGGCATGACGGACGAAGAAACCGAGCGCACGGCCGAGCTGTTCTTGAGCCTCAAAGGCAAGCACTCGCTGATGGTGGTGGAGCACGACATGAGCTTCATCAACACCATTTCCGACATCGTCACCGTGCTGTGCGATGGCTCGGTGCTGGCGCAAGGCACGCTGGCGCAGGGCACGCTGGATCAGGTGCAGTCCGATGAACGCGTGATTGAAGTCTATTTGGGGCGATAAATGACCCCCACGTTTGTCACATCGTGTACGGCACTGCCCCCCAAGGGGGCGCTTTTGCCTCTAGGGGCGGCCCGTCGAGGCAAAAAACATGCTGAACGTTAAAAACATCAACCAATACTATGGCGGCTCGCACATTCTGCGGGACGTGAGCATCCAAGCACAACTGGGCAAGGTCACCGTCATTCTGGGCCGCAACGGCGTGGGCAAGACCACACTGTTGAAGTCCATGATGGGGC
>CAJAFJ010000080.1 GCA_903938955.1 uncultured beta proteobacterium
GGAAGGCGTGTTTGAACTGCGCGACCTGGAGCTGTGCTCGCGCCTGGACCTGTGGCATGCCGTGCATTGCGACGAGCAGATTGACATGCTCGCCACGCACAAAACCAATGTGCCGCACCGGGTGTTTCTGAAGATGAACACCGGCATGAACCGCCTCGGCTTCACGCCGCAGCGTTACCGCTCGGCCTGGACGCGCCTGAACGCCCTGCCCCAGGTGGATGAAATATCGCTGATGACCCACTTCAGCGACGCCGACGGCGCGCGCGGCGTGGCGGCGCAAATGGCCACCTTTGCCGAAGTCACGCGCGATTTACCGGGCGAGCGCTCGTTAAGCAACAGCGCCGCCACCCTGCGCCACAACATCACCGCGCAAGAGGCCAGCGAGCAACCCGACACCCGGGTCGCCTCGGACTGGGTGCGCCCCGGCATTGCCATGTATGGCAGTGCACCGGACTTTCCCGATCACAGCGCGGCTGACTGGGGCTTGCTGCCCGGCATGACCCTGGCCAGCAAAATCATTGCGATTCAAGAATTGGCCCCCGGCGACACCGTCGGCTACGGCTCCACGTTCACCACCGACCAGCCCATGCGCATGGGCGTGGTGGCCTGCGGTTATGCCGACGGTTATCCGCGTGCCTGCCCGACCGGCACCCCGGTGCTGGTCAATGGCGTGCGCACCCGCACCGTCGGTCGCGTGAGCATGGACATGCTGACGGTCGACCTCACGCCGGTGCCCAACGCCCGCTTTGGCAGCGAGGTCACGCTGTGGGGCCGCGCCCTGCACGGCGCGGTGCTGAGCATTGACGAGGTGGCCCGCTGGGGCGGCACCGTCGGCTACGAGTTGATGTGCGGCCTGGCGCCGCGCGTGCCGGTGGTGACGGAGTCCGATTAATGCGCTACGCCCCCCTGCCTCTGGATTTGATTCCACTGGGGCAAATTCTGCCGGTCGATGTCTGGACCGCCAATGGCCTGTTGCTGCTGCGCCGAGGGCAAACCATCGCTTCGGAGCGCGACAAGGACATGCTGCGCGCACGCCACGCGGTCATCACCGACTTCGAGGCGGAAGCCTGGCAAAAAAGCTATGAGCGCATGATCAGCAAGATGCTGGAGGATGGCGTTCCCCTGGCGCGCATCGCCAAGGCCAGCATGCCCAGCGAGATTCTGGAAACCGATTACCGGGTGGGGCGGGAAGTGCACGGCGGCTGGCTGGATTTGCAGGACATGCTGCTCGGCTTGCTGTACCAGGGCGCCGACGCCCACCACCCCCAGATGCGTCTGGAAGGGGTCGAGCGCCGAGCGCTTGAACTGCTGAACAAAGATCCAGAAGAATGCCTTTTTGTCCTGTTTCAGGCGTTGGCGGATGTGACGCTGGGCTACAGCGCCACCCACGCCTTGCTAGCGGCCGTTGTGTGCGAGCTGACGACCGAGAAGCTGGGCATGGACCTCAAAACCCGACGCGTCCTGTTCCGCGCCGCCCTGACCATGAACATCGGCATGGCCCGGGCCCAAGGCACGCTGGCGCGCCAGAGCGAAGCGCCCAGCGCAGACCAGCGTCAACTGATCAAAAACCACCCGCCCCTGGGCTACGAGATTTTGCAGGGCTTTGGCATCACCGACGAAGACCAGCTCGACATCGTGCACTGGCACCATGACCCGGACGAGTCCAACGGCCTGGCACGCAACCTGGGCCCGCGGCGCATTTTGCGCATGGCCGACAGCTTTGTCGCCAAACTGGCCCCGCGCAAAACCCGGCTCGCCATGTCCCCGCTCGGGGCAGTCAAGGCTCTGTTGGCCGGGGCCGCGGCAGACAGCGAAAAATTTGGCTCGGCCATGGCCACCGCGGTCGGCTTTTACCCGCCCGGCACCTACGTGCAACTGGTCAACGGCGAACAGGCCGTCGTCATTGCCCGCGGCGTGCGCGCCAACCACCCGCAGGTGGCGAGCCTGGTCAACGCGGCGGGCCTCCCGTTCAGCAAGTACATCTACCACGACACCAGCGACCCGTCGTATGCCGTTCGTGCGCCGCTCAACGCGGAAAAAATCAAGGTTAAAGTCAGCCTGGAGAAGGTCGCCAGGATGCGAGCTGAACGGTACTCACCCTAATTTGAAATCAAGGAAGCGCTCCCATGTTTAAAACCCTGAGTATCAAATCGCAAATCGTCATCGCCTTTGCCTGCCTGACGGGCGTTTTTGTCGTGACTCTGCTGGTGGTGGGCGCCTTTTTGTCGCAGCTGACGCAGGGCGTCACGTTGATCAACCAGGACACCATCCCGCAGGTCTTGCTGGCCGACGAGATGGACCTGAGTCGCTCCGAAGTGCAGCAGTTTCTGACCGATGTGGCGGCCACCCACGATCGCGCGGGCTACAAAGAAGCCGACGACGCAGCCAAGCGCTTTCAGGCGGGGGTGCAAAAATTCAAACAGGTGTACCAGAACGATCCGCAAAATCTCCAGCAGATCAAGGTGCTGGAATCGAACTTCAACAAGTTTTATGCCACCGGCAAGGTGATGGCCGAAGCCTATATTGCCCAAGGCTTGGAGGCCGGTAACCTGCTGATGAAGGGCACCGCCAGCGCCCCCGGTTTTGACCAGGACAGTGAAGTCATCAGTGGCGAGCTGGAAGCCTTTCGCAAGCAGCAGATTGCGCAGGCCGAAACGGTGGCGACGGGCGCCCTGGTCGATGCCGGCCGGATGAAAATCGGCATGATTGCCAGTGGCTTGGTCGCCGCGGTGCTGGCCGCCGTCTTTGGCATCATGATCATTCGCGCCATCACGGCACCGCTGGCCAAGGCCATCGACATCACGCGCACCGTGGCCTCGGGCGACCTGGGCCAGCGCTTTGAGGTCAGCGGCAGCAATGAAACCGCGCAGCTGCTGCACTCGCTCAAAGACATGCAGCGGCAACTCATCAAGGTGGTGTCGCAAGTGCGCGAAGGCGCTGATGGCGTGGCCTCCGCCAGCATGGGCATTGAGCAAAGCGACCACGACCTGTCGACGCGCACCGAAAGCCAGGCCGACGCGCTGGCACACACCACCGCCGCCGTGCATGACCTGAGCAACAAAATCAAACAAAACGCGCACAACGCACAAAAGGCCAATCAACTGGCTTTGAGCGCGTCCGCCATCGCGGCCAAAGGCGGCGAAGTGGTGGCGGAAGTGGTGGAGACCATGCGCGGCATCAACGACTCATCCAACCAGATTGCCGACATCATTCAGGTGATTGACGGCATTGCTTTTCAGACCAACATTCTGGCGCTCAACGCCGCCGTTGAAGCGGCCCGGGCCGGTGAACAGGGGCGCGGCTTTGCGGTGGTGGCCAGCGAGGTGCGCTCACTGGCGGGCCGCTCGGCCGCGGCGGCGCGCGAGATCAAAACCCTGATTCAGGCCAGCGTGGAGCGGGTCGAACGCGGCACGGTGCTGGTCGACCACGCCGGCACCACCATGGCCGAGGTGGTGGGCAGCATTCGCCAGGTGACCGACCTCATGGGTGACATCAGCGTGGACAGCAACGAGCAAAGCGAAGGCGTGTCGCAACTGGGCGACGCCGTCACCCTGATGGACCGCATGACACAACAAAACGCCGAGTTGGTCGAGGAAATGGCCGCGGCGGCGGGCAGCCTCAAAGTTCAGGCCGATGAGCTGGTGCAGACGGTGGCGGTCTTCAAGTTGAACTAACGCGCTGACCGGCGGCGGCTGAACTTGACCGCCTCGAACCAAACCACACTGAGCAGCCCCAATACCAGCGCCAGCAGCAGGTCGGCCGGCGCCAGCGCCTCAAAAAAGAACAGCTGAGCCAGCCACGGCAGGTACATCGCCAGCGCCAATAGCCCCAGCGCCAGCCCGGCCACCACCCACAGCGTGCGGTTGGGCACGCGCAGCGAGGCCCAAAAAGAAGCGGTGCGCGAGCGGTTCGAAACAATCAGCGCCACATTGCCCATCACCAGCGTCGTAAAGGCAAACGCCCGGGCGGCGGGTTCGGTCAGCCAGCTGGCGCCCCAGGCAAAGGCACCCATCACCACCGCCAGCGCGCCCAGGCCCTGCAACAAAGCCAGCGCCAGCGTCATGCCGCCAAACAGTTGCGCGCTGGCGTCACGCGGCGGGCGCTGCATCACATCGGCCTCGGACGGCTCGTTCTCGAACACCATGGAACAGGCCGGGTCGATCACCAATTCAAGAAACGCGATGTGCAAGGGGAACAGCACGGTCGGCCAGCCCAGCAACACCGGCAACAGCGCCATACCGGCAATCGGCACATGCACTGCCAGGATGTAGGACATGGATTTGCGCAGGTTGTCAAAAATCTGCCGCCCCAAGCGCACCGCCCCGACGATGGAGGCGAAGTTATCGTCCAGCAGCACCAGCGACGCAGCCTCCCGCGCCACGTCGGTGCCGCGCCCGCCCATCGCCACGCCGACGTGGGCCGCCTTCAGGGCCGGGGCGTCATTCACGCCATCGCCGGTCATGGCCACGATCTCGCCCCGGGCTTTCAGGGCCTGCACGATGCGCAGCTTTTGCTCAGGGGCAATGCGCGCGCACACGCTGACACGGGGCATGCGCGCCTGCAGGTCGGCATCGCTCAAGGTCACCAACTCGTCCCCCGTCAACAACCATGCCGCCGAGGCGTCCGCCCCCAGCCCCACCGGGAGCTGCGCCTGCGCGGCAATGGCGTGGGCGGTGGCGGGGTAATCGCCGGTGATCATCACCACGCGAATACCCGCGCTGTGGCATTGCGCAACGGCGTCGGGAATCTCCTGGCGCAGCGGGTCGGCCAAGCCGAGCAAACCGATGAATTCAAACTCAAAATCATGCTCGATGGCGGGCCAGGCCTCGCCCACGTAACGCGCTTGCGCCACGCCCAGCACGCGCAAGCCTTGCGCCGCCATGGCCTCCACCGCCACCCCAATGCGGACTTGCGTGGCGGCGTCCAGATGGCACAGGTCGATGATGGCCTCGGGCGCGCCTTTGGCCGCCACCACATGCGCCTCGCCGTCCACCGCTTTCCAGACGTGCGACATGGCACGCAGCGCCGGCGTCAGGCCGTATTCGCGTACCAGCGTCCAGTCGCGGTGCAGGTGCTCGGTGTCGGCCAGAAAATGCTGACCCAGCCGGTGAAAGGCTTTTTCCATCGGGTCAAACGGGTCGGCCATGCTGGCCAGAATCGAGAATTCGACCAGCGTGTGAAAAGACTCCGGCAACTCGGTGGCCACGGCGTAGTCCATCACCAGCCGCTCACCCGCGCTCTCACCGTTCTGGTGATCGTGCGCGTACAGCTGCACCACGGTCATGCGGTTTTCGGTCAGGGTGCCGGTTTTGTCGACGCACAGCACCGTGGTTGCGCCCAGGGTTTCAATCGCCGCGATGCGCCGGGTCAGCACATGTTGTTGGGACAAACGCCAGGCGCCCAGGGCCGGCAACACCGTCAGCACCACGGTAAATTCCTGCGGCAGCAAGGCCATCGCCAGCGCAATACCGGCCAGTAGCGCGCCCCACCAGTCGCCGCGAATCAGGCCAAACGCCGCCACCATGAACACGCTGGCGGCCAGGGCGACCACCGCCAGCACCTGCACCAGCCGGGCGGTTTGTTTTTTTAACGGCGAGCGCTCGCTCACCAAGGTGTCCAGCGCGCTGCCAATGCGCCCAATCTCGCTGCGCGGGCCGGTCGCCGTGACACGGGCCGTGCCGTGGCCGCTGACCAGCAAGGTGCCTGAAAACAGGCACGACAAACCGTCCCCGCCGGGTCGGTGCGTGGCCGCAGCGGGGGTGCTGAAGAGCGCGCGGGCATCGGCCACCTTGCTCACCGGCAGCGCCTCGCCGGTCAACAGGGATTCGTCCACCTGCACATCATGGCCGGTGATCAGCTCCGCATCCGCCGCAATGCGGTCGCCTTCGGCCAGAATCAGAATGTCGCCGCGCACCACGTCACACCCGGCAATGCGCTGCGGCGCGCCGTCGCGCAGCACCAGCGCGCGCGGACTGGTGAGGTCACGCAGGGCTTCCAACGCGCGCTCGGTCTTGCCCTCCTGGTACAAAGTCAGGGCCAGCACCACCAGCACCAGGCCAAACAACACCAGCCCCTCCTGCAAGTCCCCCAGCAGCAGATACAGCACCCCGGCGACCAGCAGCAGCATGAACATCGGCTCGTGCAAGGTCTCCAGCACGATGGCACGCAGATTGCGCCGCGCATCGCCGGGCAAGGCATTCAGGCCCTCGTCGTGCAGGCGCTGCGCGGCCTGTGCCGCGCTCAGGCCTTGCGGATCGGTCGGCACCGCGCTGGCGTTCAGGCGGTCATCTGCCGTTTGTAAAACCATTGTTTTCCTCCTTCGACCATCACCAGGTAGGCGATCAGCAAGGCGCTGAGCAAACCAAAAAATGCCAGTGGCAAGGGCGTAAACCCCAGATAAGGCGCCAAGGGCGTGAACGGCAACCCCATGGCCGTCAGCACCACGCCCACCGAGGTCACCACCAGCCAGCTGTTGGGCCGGCTGCGAAACGGGTTGCGCCGGGTGCGAATGACAAAAATCACCAGCACCTGCGAGGCCACCGACTCGACAAACCAGCCGGTGCGAAACAGCGACTCTTGCGCGTGAAACAAGTGGATCAGCAGGTAAAACGTCAGCATGTCAAACAGCGAACTGATGGGCCCGATGGTCAGCATGAAGTTGCGGATAAAGCCCATGTCCCAGCGTTTGGGCTGAGCCAGGTCGTCGGCGTCCACGTTGTCCAGCGGCAGCGTAATTTCGGACACGTCGTACAACAGGTTGTTGAGCAAAATTTGCAGCGGCAGCATCGGCAAAAAGGGCAAAAACAGGGTGGCGGCGGCCATGCTGAACATGTTGCCAAAGTTGGAGCTGGTGGCCATCATGATGTATTTCATGACGTTGCCAAAGGTGCGCCTGCCTTCCAGAATGCCCTGGTGCAGCACCATCAGGTCGCGCTCCAGCAGGATCATGTCGGCGGCCTGCTTGGCCACGTCCACCGCGCCTTCGACCGAAATGCCCACATCGGCGGTGTGCAGCGACGGTGCGTCGTTGATGCCATCCCCCAGGTAACCCACCACCCTGCCGCGCGCCTTGAGTGCCAGAATAATGCGGTTCTTTTGCGCGGGGTTGACGCGGCAAAACAGGTTGACGCTCTCGACCCGCGCCCGCAGCGCATCGTCGTTCATGACCGCCACCTCGCTGCCGGTCAGCACGCCCTCGATTGGCACGCCCAACTGGATGCAGACATGGCGCGTGACCCGCTCGTTGTCGCCGGTGACGATCTTGACCGCCACGCCGCTGGCGGCCATGGCCTTGAGGGCCGCACCCGCGCTGGTTTTTGGCGGGTCCAGAAAGGCGGCAAAACCGGCAAACACCAGCTCGCTTTCATCCGACACCACGGCATGCGGATGGTCAATGGCGACATCGCGCCAGGCAATGCCCAGCACCCGAAAACCGGCTTCGCCCAGGCTGTCAAACAGCGCATTGATGCGACGGAGCGCCACGTCATCCAGCGCCACCGTATCGCCCGTCGGGTTCTGGTAGTGCGTGCACAAGCGCAAGATGTCTTCGGGCGCGCCCTTGACCACCAGGCGCCGTGCCCCGGCGCGCTGCACCAGCACCGACACGCGGCGGCGCTCAAAGTCAAACGGCACCTCGTCGATCTTGTGCCAGTCGGACACATCAATGTCTTCGTGCGCCAGGATCGCATCGTCGAGCGGGCTCTTGAGGCCGCTTTCAAAATAGCTGTTGAGGTAGGCCAGCGCCAGCACCTGCGGGTTGTCCTGTCCGTCGGAGTCCACATGGCGCTCCAGCCGGATTTTGGCCTCGGTCAGGGTGCCGGTTTTGTCGGTGCACAGCACGTCCATCGCGCCCATGTCCTGAATCGCCGAGGGGCGTTTGACGATCACTTTCAGGTCCGCCATGCGCAGGGCGCCGCGCGTGAGGGTGACGGACACCACCATCGGCAGCAACTCAGGCGTCAGGCCCACCGCCAGCGCCACAGCAAACAAAAACGACTCCAGCAGCGAGCGTTGCAGCGCCACATAGACCAGCAGCGTGAACAGCACCAGCAACACCGTGAGGCGCATGATGAGCATGCCAAACCGCCGGGTGCCGATCTCGAACGCCGTGGGCGGCGCCGGTTGCGCCAGACTGACCGCAATCAGCCCCAGCGCGGTGGCACTGCCGGTGCGACCCAGCAGCACGCGGGCCGAGCCGCTGACCACCGAACTGCCCATGAAGACGGCGTTGTCTTCGTCCAGTTCCCAGGTTTCAGCCGTGGTGAATTTCTTTTCCACCGGATACGGCTCGCCCGTGAGTTGGGCCTGGTTGACGAAGAAATCCGTGGCTTCCAACACCCGGCCATCGGCGGGCACCAGGTTGCCCGCTGACAGCAACACCACATCGCCGGGCACCAACTCGGTCACGGGCAACTCGCACGGCAGGCCATCGCGCAGCACGGTGGCGGTCACAGCCACTTGCAGGGCCAGTTGCTCAGCGGCGCGACCGGCCCGGTAGGCTTGCACAAAATCCAGCGTCACGCTCATCACCACAATCAGGCCGATGATGAGGGCACCGGTCAGGTCGCCGGTCAAGGCCGAAATGCCACAGGCCGCCAGCAGCACCAGCACCAGCGGGTTTTTGAAATGGGCCAGAAACTGCAACACCACCGCGCGCTGGGTGGCGGGCTGCAGCCGGTTTGCACCGACGGTTTTCAGTCGGCTCGTGGCCTCATCGCGGGTCAGACCATTCATTGCAAGACTTCCTTGCCGGTCAGCTTATACCCATTGGGTCGCCCAAACGGTGATCGGGCTCAACGAAGTCCCGGGCTCCTCATGAACAATCTCGGTTTACTGCGTGTTTCATTTACGACCCGGTGACCCAGCCCCTGGCCCACCACCAGCACCCATGCCACCACCTCCAGACCCTGCGCCAAGGCCTTTGCCAGTCGTGGGGGGCGTGTCGGGTAATGTGAGTCCCTGCTCACGTGCACGCTCTTGCATCCGCTTATGGTGTTCCAAGCGATGGGCTTCGCGTTCTTTAACCGTTTTCAAGTTCCGCATTTGCATTCGGTATTCATTTCGTTCAGCATTCGTCATCAACTGCGACCCATAAATTGGATCCTGCAATCGATCTTGATCTCGCATTTGATCTTGCGTCTGGCTCTGAACCTGATCTTGCGCCAATGCACCGTTACCCGCAACGGCGAACATCACAGCAACCGTAGCTGCCAAAGTGACATTTGAAAGTAGCAATTTAGATGCAAACATTTAGAACTCCTTTAAGAAAAACCAAAAACCACCCCGGCAAGCGTTGGCTGCAGAGGCATTCAATTGCTACTGCGCGTTGATGATCGCGTCGAACTCCGCCTAGCAGTTCGGCTTCCCAACTGAAGATTGTTTTTCATGATGACTTCATTGAAAAAGTTCGGGGAATGGAGCATCGACAACCTTATCGATCTCACCTCAGTCGTTGACAGAATTGAGTAGAAACTCCAACTCTCAACACTCCAAAACCTTGTGTAAATTTACTGCTCGGCAACAGTAGGAGTGATGCGATTTGTCAACAATCTACGCTAGATTGGTTTTCTATGCGCTGTCTGTAATGCAACATAAGCGCCGGTACCAAGCTGGTTTTATGCTGAACGACAGTTAAGCGGACAACACGAGGTTGCCGCTATTTTTTCGAGGATGAGGACTGGCAGGCGCGCGACTTTTTCTTGAACGCGTCCTGCCTGTAAAGACGGCAAAGTCTAAAGATTCAGCAGACGTGAAATTTTGGGGTCGCGAAACACCATGGGCTTGACGGTGCTGCGTTGCGCATCTGGAATCTGGGCATAGTCCACGGCCTGTGTCACGCGCTCGTGCAGGGGCGATTTGTCGCACACCGGGTCAGCGTTGGCTGCATCGCCGGTCAGCATATAGGCCTGACAACGGCAGCCGCCCAGGTCTTTTTCTTTGTCGGGGCAGGTGCGGCAGGGGTCTTTCATCCAGCTATCGCCACGAAAGTAGTTGAAGGCGGTGGACTGGTACCAAATGTCGCTGATGCTCATGTCGCGCACATTGGGGAATTCAATGCCTTTGAGCATTTTGGCGGTGTGGCAGGGCAAGGCCGAGCCGTCCGGTGTCACGGTCAGGAACACATTGCCCCAGCCATTCATGCACTTTTTGGGCCGTGTTTCGTAGTAGTCCGGCACCACAAAAATGATGCGAATTTTGTCTCCCAACCGTTCGCGGCATGCCTTGGTGATGCGTTCAGCGCGCTCCAGTTGTTCGCGCGATGGCAGCAAGTTGTCACGGTTAAGTTCGGCCCACGAGTAATACTGGCTATTGGCCAGTTCCAGGTACTCGGCGCCAAGCTCGACCGCCAAATCAATGATCTGCTCGATGTAGTCAATGTTCAGGCGGTGAATCACGCAGTTCAGTACCATGGGCCAATCATTGGCTTTGATGATGTCGGCCGTGCGCCGCTTGAGATCGAAGGTTTTGGTGTGCGACAAAAAGTCGTTCAGCTCTTTGGTCGAGTCCTGAAACGACAGCTGCACATGATCCAGCCCCGCTTGTTTGAGCGCCGCAGCACGGGCCTCGGTCAAGCCCACACCGGAGGTCAACAGGTTGGTGTAAAAGCCCAAGCGATGCGCTTCAGCCACCAAAATTTCAAGGTCGTCGCGCACCATCGGCTCGCCACCCGAGAAGCCGCACTGCACACTGCCCGCCGCTCTGGCCTCGCGCAGCACGCGCAACCAATCCTCGGTCGACAACTCCGGGCCGGTCTGGGCAAAGTCCACCGGGTTGTAGCAAAACACACAGTGCAGCGGGCATTTGTAAGTCACCTCGGCCAGCAACCACAAGGGTGGCCCGGGTGGGCTCACGGCGCTGCCCATGGCATTGGTGGGGGTGTTCATAACTTGACCCAACCCTGGCGCTGGGCGATGGTCAAAAAGTCGAGCACGTCAGCCCGCAGCCCGGTGGTGCCAAAGTCATGCTCCAGCGCGGCGATCAGCGCCTGGACCGAGGTTTGACCATCGAGCCGCTTCATGATTTCACCGGCACTGCCGTTGAGTTTGACCATGCCTTCGGGGTACAGCAAGACCCAGGATTTTTGGACTTCTTCCCACTGCAGTTTGAATAATTTGGCGACCTGCGGGCAGGCCTGCATGTCTGTGTCCAACAGCATGTCACTCATGCTTTGGGCCCTTTGATTTCGATCTCGCACTGGCTGAGCATGATGGCATCGGCCAGCGCCCACAGCACGTCCAGTTTGAACTGCAGAATGTCAAGCACGCGCTCTTGCAAGGCGCGGGTTTGGCTGAAGTGGTTCAGCGTGAAATGCAGTCCGTGCTCGACATCGCGCCGGGCTTGTGTCAGGCGCTGCTTGAAGTAGTGCAGCCCGGCCGCATCCACCCACGGGTATTGGGTCGGCCAGGTGTCAATGCGTTGCTGGTGAATGTGGGGCGCGAAAAGCTCGGTCAAACTCGACGCCACCGCCTCTTGCCAAGGCTGGCGGCGGGCAAAATTGACATAGGCATCGACGGCAAAACGGGTGGCCGGCGCCACGTAACGCAACGAGGTTACATCGTCACGGCTCAGCCCGACCGCCTCACCCAGATGAATCCAGGCTTCAATGCCGCCTTCGTCGTGAATGCCGCCAATGTGGCAGCCGTCGTGGTCCAGAATGCGCTGAATCCATTCACGCCGAATCTCCCGGTCATCGCAATTCGACAAAATGGCCGCGTCTTTGATCGGGATCGAGATTTGGTAATAAAACCGGTTGGCCACCCAGCCACGCAGCTGGCTGGGCGTGAGTGTGCCGGCCGCCATCATCAGGTGAAACGGATGGTGAATGTGGTAGCTGGTACTGCGGCTGCGCAGTTGGGCTTCAAATTCGTCCTTGCTCCAGGGGGCGAGTGTGCTTGTCATAGGTCGATGTCCATGCCGTCAAAAGAAACTTCAATCCCATGACGGGTCAGCGTCTGCCGTTGGGGACTGCTTTCGTCAAGAATCGGGTTGGTGTTGTTGATGTGAATCAGCACTTTGCGGGTGCTGGACGGCAATTGGTCAAGCCATTCCAGCAGGCCACCGGGGCCGCTTTGTGGCAAGTGACCCATGGCGCGTGAGGTTTTGGCAGACGCCCCCAGGGTGATCATTTCATCGTCGGTCCACAAGGTGCCGTCGATCAAGACGCAATCGGCCGCTTGCATGGCCGCCCAAACGTGGGGTTCCATCTCGCCCAGGCCAGGGGCATAAAACAAGCGCTTGCCACTGGCCGTGTCGATCAGTGTGACGCCCACGTTGTCACCCGCTTGGGGGTGATCGCGGTGCGGGGAATAGGGCGGTGCATTGCTGATCAGCGGCAACGCCTCAAAACGCAAGCCGGGCACACCGTCCATGCTGAAACCCGCAGCACCCAAGGGCACATCGTGCCAATTCACACCGCAATAATGGTCCAGCACCTTGAGCAGCGGGTTGCCGCTCATCAGATCGTCATGCACCAGCGCATGGCACCACAATTCAAGGGGCTGGCGGTGCTCGCGCAGCATGTAAAGGCCGGTGGTGTGGTCGATTTGCGCGTCAATCAAAAACACCGCTTTGATCGCCGTGTCACGCAGGGCCCGGCCCGGTTGCAAGGGCGGATAAGACTTTATTTGCGCAAGAATATCGGGGGAGGCGTTGAACAACACCCAGTTGTCCAGATCGGCACTGACCGTAATCGATGACTGGGTGCGAGCCCGCAGATGGGTGCTGCCTTTGCGGTAAGCATCGCAGTTGGGGCAGTTGCAGTTCCATTGCGGGAAGCCGCCACCGGCGGCGGAGCCTAAAACATGAACTCTCAAAGGGACGGCTTTCTCATCAATGCCTGGGTTGAAACCGTGTCAGCCCACCAGGAACCCCCGGTGGGCTGCGTGGCATCAACGATTGGCGATGTACATCGTGATTTCAAAGCCAAAGCGCATGTCGCTTGCCGTTGGTTTTTCCCATGTCATAGCGTTTCTCCTGAATAGTTAGCCCGCACTGTGCGGTTGGGTGTACCGGCAGACCACCTGCTGGTATGGACTGATTTTGATCAGATGGGTCAAAAAAAGCATCGCTAATTCATGGATTCAACGCTCATGATTTTCATGAATTTGACGGCCGGGACTGCATTGGCGTTCGGCCATCAGCCCGCACCGCCCCTGAATCAGGCTAGCATCGCCCCTCATGACCCCGCCTGCGACTGTCAACCCACTTTTTCCACCCCTGGCGCCCTATGCCAGCGGCCAGCTTGACGTGGGCGATGGCCACCAGCTGTATGTTGAGCAATGCGGCAACGCAGACGGTATGCCCATGGTCTATTTGCATGGCGGGCCTGGCAGTGGCTGCTCGCCGCGGCACCGTCAGTTTTTTGACCCTGCGGTATGCCGTGTCGTCCTGTTTGATCAACGCGGCTGTGGCCGCAGCCTGCCACGGGGTGCCCTGCACCACAACACCACGCAGGCGCTGGTGCGCGACATGGAGACCCTGCGGCAATACCTGGGTATTGCGCGCTGGCTGGTGGTGGGGGGATCGTGGGGCGCAGGGCTTGCGCTGGCCTACGCCGCGGCCCATCCCACGGCATGCCTGGGCCTCGTTTTGCGTGGCGTCTTTCTGGGACGCGCCTCTGACGTGGACTGGTTTTTCAAGGAAGCGGCCCAACGCCTGCCCGAGGCCTGGCAGCAACTGGTGCGATTAGCACCCGGCAGCGCGGGCGAAGATGTTTTGCCGTGGCTGCACGCCGGTCTACAGGGCACCAGTGACGAGCGGGCCCTGGCCTGCGCCACGGCCTGGGAGGCCTGGGAACAATCTTTGTCACAACACCAAACGGTGCCCGCCAGAGTCTTGACGATCCACGACAGAGAAGCCAGCTTGGCGGTGGATAAATACCGGCTGCAAAGCCACTATTTGGTCAACCACTGCTTCTGGCAAAAGGTGGGCTTGCTCCAGCAGGTCCCCGCCTTGGCTGGACTGCCAACGGCCATTATTCATGGCCGGCTGGATTGGATTTGTCGCGCCCAGGCCGCTTTGGACTTGCACCACCACCTCCCCGGCAGCCGCTTGCACTGGGTCGAGGATGGCGGACACAACCCTTTCGAGCCCACCATGGCCGACGCGTTGGTCGGTACCATCAACCACTTTGTGACACACGGCAACTTCTCACGTTGGGGCGATGAATTTCCCCTGGCGCCCAATTTATGAGTCTTCGACTTCAGGTCAATCTGATCATCACCACCTTGCTGGCCATTTTTGCGTCGGTTCTGATCGGCCTGCAGCTCGACAACACCCGCCGCAGCGTGCGCGAAGAAGTCGTGGGAGCCAATGCGGTCGCCGCACAACTGCTGTCTCGCATGCAGTGGATTTATGGCAACAGCGGGCTGACGGGCATGGCCGAATTTTTGCAGCAGGTGGGGCGCATTCGGGCCAATGAAGTGGAGCTCAGAGATGACAAAAACACCTTGATTTACAGCTCGCCGCCGTCGGTCTACAAGTCGGGGCGCATGGCCCCTGAGTGGTACAGCCGCATCGTGGCCTCGCCGCTGGCGCCCAAAGAAATCAGTCTGCCCAATGGTCGCCTCGTGTTGCAGGCCGATACCTCGCGCGCGGTGCTGGACGGCTGGGACGATTTACTGCCCATGCTGTGGATCGTGCTGGCGGGTTTTGTGCTGGGCAACGCCTTGATTTACACCCTGATGGGCCGGGCTTTGAGACCGCTGCATCAACTGGTTCAGGGGATGCAACAAATGGCCGAGGGCAATTACGACGCCCGATTGACGGGGCTGACCGGGCGAGAAGGCCAGCAAATAGGCCACGCATTCAACCACATGGCGCAATCGCTCCAAGACAACATTGAAGCCAAGCGCCAAGCCAAGGAAGCGGCGCTGGCGCTGGCAGAAAACCGCGAGATGACGCAGATGATTCAGGCGCGCATCGAGCTGGAGCGGGGCGCCATTTCGCGCGAATTGCACGACGAACTGGGCCAGCAGGTGACGGCGATCAAAAGCGTGGGTTTGGCGATTGCCCGGCGTGCCGCAGACACCGACCCGGCGATCGAACAATCGGCACGCCTGGTGATGCACTGCGCGGACCAAATTTATGACGGCATGCACCGGTTAATTGCCA
>CAJAFJ010000081.1 GCA_903938955.1 uncultured beta proteobacterium
CTACGACCGATTTTGCTCGGGCGCCAGCCAGGAAGGCATCCGCGACTTTTTGCTCACCGCTGGTGCCATTGGCCTGTTGTACAAAGAAAACGCCTCGATCAGCGGTGCCGAAGTGGGCTGCCAGGGTGAAGTGGGCGTGGCCTGCTCTATGGCCGCGGCCGGTTTGGCTGCGGTAACAGGCGGCACGCCCATGCAAGTGGAAAACGCCGCCGAGATCGGCATGGAACACAACCTGGGCCTGACCTGTGACCCCGTGGGCGGGCGGGTGCAGATTCCTTGTATTGAGCGCAATGCGATGGGCTCTGTTAAGGCCTTGAACGCGGCGCGCATGGCGCTGCGGGGGGACGGGACGCACTTTGTGTCTTTGGATCAGGTGATCAAGACGATGCGCGATACCGGGCGGGACATGATGACCAAGTACAAAGAGACTTCTCGGGGTGGGTTGGCGGTTAATGTGATTGAGTGCTGAATAGTGAATTCATTTGCTTGTTTGGCGCTTGTCTGCCCCTCCTTCCCCCCCTTCCCCCCCGCCCCTTCGCCCCCGGCGGGGACGAAGGGGAGCCTGAACAGCCGATTTGGTGGTTTTGCGCCGGATACGCGTTTAACTGAGAGCCGTTGCGGTGCGGGTTTGCTGGTGCGCAGTGGTTTGCGTGGCGGTCGTAGTCAATGGCTTGATTGGTTAGTGCCTGCGGTTGCCCACCTATTTTGGGTTCGCGTCCGTGGATCGGCAGATCCTAAAAAAATGAACATCTATTTACGAGCAAAATCCTCCCCTCATCTCCATGATGCAATGACGAAAGAATCCCTGTGAGCCACTTTTCTATCTTCGCGCTCGCGCGCAATGCCATGTCGTACCACGAGAACTGGCAAAAACAATGGCGCAGCCCGGCGCCCAAGGCCAGTTACGACGCCATCATCGTGGGCGGCGGCGGCCACGGGTTGGCTACTGCTTACTACTTGGCCAAAGAACACGGCATGCGCAATATTGCGGTCGTGGAACGCGGCTGGTTGGGCGGGGGCAATACTGCACGCAACACGACCATCGTGCGCTCCAACTACCTGTGGGACGACGCCACGCACTTGTACGAAAAAGCGCTGCAGTTGTGGGAAGGCCTGTCGCAAGAGCTGAACTACAACACCATGTTCAGCCAGCGCGGCGTGATGAACGTCGGCCATTCGCTGCAAGACATGCGCGACATCAACCGCCGCGTCAACGCCAACCGCTTGAATGGCGTGGACGGCGTGGTGCTCAGCCCCGAAGAGATCAAGGCCATGGTGCCGATCATGAACACCAGCAGCAGCCTGCGCTACCCCGTGATGGGCGCGTCGTTTCAGCCGCGCGGTGGCGTGGCGCGCCATGATGCGATTGCCTGGGGCTTTGCTCGCGCTGCAGACCGCCTGGGCGTCGATATTTTGCAAAACTGCGAAGTCATTGGCGTGCAGCGCGATGGCGACCAGGTGGTGGGTATTGAGACCACGCGCGGCGTGATCAAGAGCAAGAAAATTGGCGTGGTTGCAGCTGGCCACAGCAGCGTGATTGCCGACATGGCGGGCATCCGCCTGCCACTTGAGAGCCACCCGCTGCAAGCGCTGGTGTCCGAGCCGATGAAGCCGATTTTGCACACCGTGGTCATGTCCAACGCCATTCACGCCTATGCCAGCCAGTCTGA
>CAJAFJ010000082.1 GCA_903938955.1 uncultured beta proteobacterium
ATCAGCTTGCTGATGCCGTCGCAAAAGGTGTAGCTCATGTCCAGCACCCGGCCCACATCGCGCACTGCGGCTCTGGCGGCCATGGTACCGAAGGTGACGATCTGGCTCACAGCATTCTTGCCGTATTTATCCTTCACATAATCGATCACCAGATTGCGGTTGGTCTGGCAAAAGTCGATGTCAAAGTCGGGCATGGACACCCGCTCGGGGTTCAAAAATCGCTCGAACAGCAGGTTGTACTGCAGCGGATCGAGGTCGGTGATCTTCATGCAGTACGCCACCAGCGAGCCCGCACCCGAACCCCGGCCCGGCCCCACCGGGCAACCGTTGTTCTTGGCCCAGTTGATGAAGTCGCCCACAATCAAAAAGTAACCCGGAAAGCCCATTTTCAAAATGGTCTCGATCTCAAACTCCAGCCGCTCCACGTAACGCGGGCGTTCGGCTTCGCGCTTGGCCTCGTCCGGGTACAGGTGCAGCAAACGCGCGTTCAAGCCCTCATGCGAGGTGTAGCGAAAGTACTGCTCCGGCGTCATGTGCTGGCCGTCCACCAACGGCGTCGGAAATTCGGGCAGCTGCGGCTTACCCAATACCAGCGTCAGGTTGCAGCGCTTGGCAATTTCCAGCGTATTAGCCACGGCCGAGGGGATGTCGGCAAACAAGGCTTGCATCTCGGCGCTGGACTTGAAATACTGCTCGCGCGTGAACTTGCGCACGCGCTTGGCGTTGCCCAGAATCTCGCCATCGGAGATGCAAACACGGGCTTCATGCGCCTCGTAGTCGTCGGGCAAGGTGAACTGCACCGGGTGCGTGGCCACCACCGGCAAGCCCATGCGGGCCGCCAACTGGACGCAGGCCACCACATGGGCTTCGTCATCGACGCGCCCGGCACGCTGCAACTCCAGGTAAAAACGATGCACAAAGATACCGGCCAACTGCATCGCAGCATCCAGCGCCCGCGTCTCGTCACCCTGTATCAGGGCCTGGCCGACCGGCCCGGCTTGCGCGCCGGACAAGGCGATCAAGCCCTCATTGAGTTCTTGCAACCAGGCCAATTTGACGGCGGCCTGCGTCTTGCTACCGTGTTGCGTCCAGGCACGCGCCAGCAACTCGGACAGGTTCAAATAGCCCTGCGTGTTTTGCACCAGCAACACCACGCGCGACATGGCGCTGGCGTCTTTGCCCAGGCCTTCCAGCCAGATCTCGGCGCCGATCAGGGGTTTGACGCCGCGTTTGCGGCCCTCTTTGTAAAACTTGATGGCGCCAAACAGATTGCTCAAATCGGTCACGGCCAGGGCGGGCTGCCCGTCGCGGGCAGCAGACTTGACGATATCATCGATGCGGTTGGTGCCGTCGACGACAGAAAATTCGGTGTGGAGACGAAGGTGGATAAACATAAAGCATTCTAAATTGGGGGAGCGTCTTGCAAATACTGGTGGTGGATGACCATGCTTTGGTGCGTGAAGGCTTGTGCCAGGTTCTGAAAGGGCTGGACGAGCAAATTGAGGTGCTGGAAGCCCCGCACTGTGCGCGGGCATTTGAGCTCGCGGAGCAGCACCACGGCCTTGACCTGGTGCTGCTGGACTACCATTTGCCTGACATGAACGGGCTGGAAGCGCTGGCCATTTTTGGCAAAAAACACCCCGAGCTGCCGATTGTCATGCTGTCAGGCTCGGTCAACCCCCAGATCATGCGGCAGGTGATGGCGCAGGGCGCCGCCGGTTTTATCACCAAATCCGGCAAAAGCCAGGAGTTGCTGGCGATCTTGCGGCGGGTTCTGGATGGCGAAATTTATATGCCCACCGACTTGATCGCGCAGGCCGGCCAGCCGCCCATAGAAGACGCCAGCACGGGGTATTTGCCGTTGCAGTTCACGCGGCGCCAGGAAGAAGTGTTGTATTTACTGATGGAAGGCCGCTCCAACAAGGACATCAGCGATGCGCTGAATATTTCGGATGAAACCATCAAAACGCATATCACCGCCATCTTGCGGGGCTTTGGCGTTAAAAGCCGGGTCCAGGCGGTGCTGGCGGCGGGGCGCCACGGTTACACCAAACCCGTACCCGAGGCCTGAGCGTCCTGACTCAGGCGCCGCATGAGGTTACGCAGTTTGGCCGGACGCACTGGCTTGTGCAGCAGCGTGTGGCCGGCGCGCTTGGCTGCCTGCATCAGCGCCGGGTCGGTATCGCCACTGATCAGGCAGGCCGGAATAGCCCACCCGGCATGGCGCCACACGCGGGCAATCACCGCAATGCCGTTTTCACCATCGCGCAAGCTGTAGTCACTCACGATCAGGGTCGGTTGCAGTCCACTGTCAAGCAATGGCAGCACCTGGGCCAGCCCGTCTGCAGCGCCCACGATGCAGCCCCAGGATTCGAGCAAACTGACCAGCCCCTCACGCGCCAGCACATCGTCCTCAAGCACCAGCACCACCAGGCCATTGAGGTGTTCATCCGGCGCCGGGCGATCAGGGTCCCTGCGGTCGACCCGGCTCCCCAACACGGCCAGCGGCACGGTCAGGCTGAACCGGGTGCCCACCCCCAGGCATGAGAAAAACTGCAATCGATAGCCCAGTAACTGGGCGGTTCGGTCAACAATGCTGAGCCCCAGGCCCAAGCCCTTGCTGCGGTTTCGCTCTGAATTACCCACCTGGTAAAACTCTTTGAAAATGGCCTGGTGATGCTCTGGCGCCACGCCAATCCCACTGTCCCAGACCTCAATGCGCACATGCTGTGCTTCGGCGCCAACCCGGCAAGCGACCAGCACACTGCCCTGCACCGTGTATTTCAAGGCGTTACTCACCAGGTTCAGCAGCATGCGGTGAACCAGCGTGGGGTCGCTCATCAGCCAGACCGTGGTCGGGCGAAAACGCAGGCGAATGCCTTTGTCCTGGGCCGTCAGGGTCAAGCCACTGCGCAACTGGTCAAACACATCGGTCAGCGCAAAGGGGCGCAGCTGGACCTGCACGGACTGCGCATCCAGGCGGGAAATGTCCAGCAAACCGTCCAGTAAGTCTTGCATGGCCAGTACCGACGCATCGAGGTTGTCAATCAAATGACGGGTCTGGGCGTCGTGCGGCAACTGCGCCAACCGGGCCACGAACATACCCAGGGCATGGGTGGGCTGGCGCAAGTCATGGCTGGCCGCCGCCAGAAAGCGCGACTTGGCCAGGGTGGCGGTCTCGGCTTCTTCCATTTTCTCGCGCTAGGCAAAGGTGGCGCTGGCCACACGCTGCTCCAGCTCATCGCGGCCGGATTCCAGCCGTTGCGCCATCAGGTTCAGGCCATTCTGCAAATCGCGCAAGGGGTCGTTGGGCAGCACGGTGACACGCGCGGTCAACTCGCCCTGCCCGATGCGCTCAATCAGCCGGGACACCCGCAGAATCGGCTGCAGCACACCCCGCCCCAGTTGCATGGCCAGCAAACCGCCAAACAGCAGCCCCCCCAGCAAGATCAACATACCCGTGAGCAAAATTTCTTGCTCCCGTTGGCTTTTGGCTTCATGTGAAAACTCGACCAGCACATTACCCAGCAAGGGCGCTGATGCCGCATCGGGGCTCACGCCGGACTCAAACAAGTCGTCGAGCCGAACCTGATTGGCGATGATGGGCTGGGAAAACAAGTCCGTGCGTTTGGTCGGGTCAACCGTCTCGGTTTCACGCCGGGTCAAATTCCAGGGCGTGGTGTAAAACGACCGTCCCGCACGTACCAAAATACGGCCCTGCGCATTCAGGATCACGACCGAACTCACATCCGGCTCGCGCAAGGCGCCATTGGCAATCGTCTGCAATTGGGCAATATTGCCGGCAAAAAGACCATATTCACTGGCGTTGGCCAGCTGTCGGGCCAGCGAGCGGGAGCGCTGCTGCTGGGCCTGATCCACATCACCAAACTGAAGCCGCAAAAACACCACCGCCAGCACAATCGCCATCAGCGTCACCGGCAACAAGGCGGCCAAAATCAGGCGACTGCGGATGTCCAGCGGCTTCATGGACCGCCCTCCCGGCGCAGCAAACGTTCGCGCAAGGCGGTGCCGTCCAGCGCCAGGCCCAGTGACCGGGCCACGTGTTCATTGACCGTCACCGTGAAGTCGCGGGAGTAAAGCGGGCTGGCCGGCAAAGCCTTGTTTTGCAACATGCCCCAGCCCATGGCGCCCGCTTGCTGACCCAGCTGCGAGGGCGTGGCGTGCAAGGCCAGCAAGGCACCGGCCCGGACATAGGCAGGCGAAAACGCCACCATCGGCACCTGCGCCCGAAAAGAAGCCAGCAAAATATTCTGCAGGCTGTTGCTGTTGTAGACCTGCGGGTCAGCCACAGCCAGCAACACATCTGCGTCTTCAAGCACCTGCTTGAGCCGAGGGAAAACCGACTCATCGTGCCCCACGCTCGCCTCAACCAGTTCCAGCCCGCGCCCGTTGGCAAGTGTTTTCAGGGTGGCCGATTGCGACTGCGACTCCATCCCCCACAAAACACCCAGGTGCCGTGCCGATGGCAAGGCCAGGCGGATCAAATCAAGCTGGCGACTCAGGGGTTGGTCCAGATAAAGGGCCGAAAACTGGGGCGATGACTTGCGTCCACTGAGCTGCAAAATACGCTCGTAACTGCTGCGCGGCAGCAGCGTAGACAACACCGGCACCCCGGTCGCAGACTTGGCCAGTGCGCTCGCGGCCACAGAACCCAGTGCCACAAACAGTTTGGGCGCCAACGGCCCCGCCGCCGGAAATTCAGCCGCCGTGAGCTGCAGCATCTCATAGCGCGACAAGCCGTTGCGCTCCAGTTCACGAACCAAGGCGTCGGCCGCTTCGACATAAGCAGCACTGCGCTCGCTGCTGACAATGACCACCGTGATGGCGAAGGCGCTCGGCGCTACTCCTGCGAGACACATCAGGCAAATAAAAGACAGCAGGGTGCGCAAGAAAAAGGGCATGGGCGTGGGCTCAGTTTTCCAGCTTCAGCATCAGATAGGCTTGCTGCCGGAAGGTGAACTCGGGCACAAAGTCCGGATTGGCGGGCCCCAGGTTCTGCACCACAAAAGCCACTTCGCCCCGCCGGGCCCCCCACCGTAGCGGCCAGGCCAAGCGCACATCGGTGCGGCTCATGACGGGCGCCATCACGGCCGTTCCCGCAAAGTTGGTCGCTCCCGTCCGGTGGTACATCACACTCAGGTCGGCCCCACCGGGCAACTTCTGCATCAACATGAGCCCTGAGCTCAGGTAGGGTTGGGGTTTGTACAGCGTATTGCCATTGTCTGTCCAGCTACTGTCCACCCAAGACTGGTTCAACAGGAGTTGCGCCCCGCTCCAGGGGCGCCACTTCAACTGGTACTCAAGGCCGCGGATCGTGAAGTTTTCAACGTTGGCAAAGTCAATCGTATTTCCGCCATAAAACAGACCCGCAGGGTTTTCGTAGGCGATGTATTTGATGGCATCACGCACCTGCTCATGGAACAGGCGAACATCCAGATTCAAGCCAAGACGGGAGAAGTCGCCGAGGTAGCCGATCTCATAGGCGGTCACTTTCTCGGGCTGAACGCCCCCGCGCGAAGCTCTGTCAACCACCACGACCGGCGCGCCGTCGATGTTGAGGTAATAGCGGGTGTTGCTGGACTTCTCGTACGTGCTGGGCGGGCGTTGCGCCTGTGACACGCCCCAGCGCAGGGTTTGCCCCTGCGCCACCTGCCAGTTCAGCATCAAGCGCGGCATGAAACTGTTGCCGTTGAGGCTACTTTTCTCGAACAAGCCGCCCGCGTTGAGCAGCAAATCAGGCTGAATACGCCACTCGGCATTGCCAAACAGGCGTGAAAAATCGGTCACAAAATCAGCCTCGGTGTCGTACAGCGGCTTGGATGCCACGCGCTCCTGGCGCAGTTCTGCGCCCCACACAAAACGAAAATCTTTGTTTTTTCGAACCGTGTGCTGAAAGGACAATTGGTCGTTGCTGGCTTTGCCGCTGACATTAAACGCAATGATGCCGCTAAAACGCGAGTCAAGCTGGGCTGAATCCACCAGAAAAGCATCCCGCGTCACTTCCTGGGTATGGGAAATGCCGAGCGCCACATCCTCGTTTTCACTCAAGGTCCGGCGCCAATCCAGCTGCACAAACGACATACCCGTCGAGCGCTGCCGGGCTTCATTTTCGAGATTACCGAGATACCCCACACCCGCGTCAACCGTTGCATGCCCAGCACGCACCTCCAGCTGATCGCCCGCCCCCCAACGCAGATCACCCCGAAAATTAAGGCGTGAAACTGCATCCGGCCCACTGGCACCGAAGAGGCCGGCGTCGGCGCGGCGATCTACGCCCAAACGGAAATGACCGCTCTCGGTCGCCCAGCCCAGACTTGCCCGCGCATCCTGAATACGGTTGTCGCCCGAGGCCAGGTGCCCCGCCACGCCCAAAGTCTCCGCCGGATCGCGGGTCACGATGTTGATCGTGCCCAAAAATGCCCGGGCACCATAAGCTGCCGAATTGGAGCCGCGCAAGACCTCGATGCGCTCAATATCCTCCAGCGCCACGGTCTGCAGCCCTGAACTGGTTTGGCCCAAAAAATAGGGGGAATAGACCGATCGACCATCCACCAGCAACTGCGTGCGGTTGGGGAAATCAGTCAAATTATTGTGATAACTAACCTGTGGCGCCCCCGCCTCAAACGAATTACTGACCCGAAACCCGGGCACCAGCCGCAACAAATCAGCCACATCGCGTGCACCGGACAAACGAATCATGTCGCGGTCCAGCACGGTAACGGCACCCGGCGTCTCATCCAACCGCTGCGACAAACGCGAGACCGACAACACGATAGGCATGTCACTCAAAAAATCGTTCTCGGTGACAGACACCGCGGCCTGCGCCATGGCCAGACTGACCTGGCCCAGCATGACCCACAGGCCGACAAACGGCCGCCTTGTGAGCTGCTTTGTCAGGGGGGTCATGGTCTGGCCGACATATCTGGTGGATCAGTTTTCGATCCGCAGCGTGACGAAAGCGCGGCGCTGGAAGGTAAAGTCGGACGCAAAGTCCGCATAAGGTGAACCCAGGTTTTGCGCTACCACGGCGATTTCACCCCGGTTAGCACCAAAACGCAGCGGCCAGCCCAGGCGCACATCCGTGCGTTTGATGTTGACCACTTTGGTCGTGCCACCCGACAAGCGATGGGTGCCGCTGTGTTGATGCATCAGGCTGAAGTCCAAGCCGCCTGGCAACTTTTGGAAATAACTTAAGGTGCTGGCCAGCGCAGGTGCTGCCACCGCCTGGCCAGTTTTCCGCTCGTTGTCGCCAATATGGATATGGGCTTGGTTCAACATAAATTGCGCGCCCTGCCAGGGTTGCCACTTCAACTGGTACTCAGCACCCCGAATAGCGAAATTCTTCGCGTTGTAGTAGTGCAACACTTCCGTCGGTACGAGCGAGGTATCACCGGGTAAATATGTGTTGTCACTGTTTATGTAGCCTCCCATCTGTTCATGAAAAATCCGAACATCCAAATTCACCCCCCACTTGGGAAAATCGCCCAGATAGCCCAACTCACGCACACGCACACTTTCGGGCTGAAGATTCCCCTGCGACAGCGCGGCAATCCGCAGTAGCTGCCCATTGGACGAAAATTGAACATTGCTGGACTGCTCAAATGTGCTGGGTGGACGATAGGCCTTGGAGACCCCGGCGCGCAGCGTTTGCCCCAGCAGCGCGTGCCAATTCAGCATGACGCGCGGCGCGAAACTATCGCCACTGACCGTGCTGTTTTCGGCCATGGCACCGGCATTGAGCACCAGCGCTGGCGCCAGCCGCCATTCAACATTGGCAAACAGACGGGTGAAATCGTTCACCAAGGCCGTGCCGGTGTTGTACAAGTTTGGGGAGGTCACTTGTTCGCGCCGGAATTCGCCCCCCCAGACCACCCGCAAAGTTGAGCCCTGGCGGAAGGTATGCTGCAAAGACACCGAGTCATTGCTGGAGCGGCCACCGGCATTGAGGTCAAAGCTGTCAGGCAAACTGGCTGCTTGCATTTTTTTTGCCGCAAGCTCTACATCGGTAATTGAGCCAAGTTCTTTTTTTAAATATTCAGCGTAAATATACTGAAACGTCGTATCTGTGACCGGACCATATATTTTTTCAACTTCGTTTTTGAGATATGCAGCGTACTCTGATGAAGGTGCAAAATAATTTTTGATCTCTTTCAGAGAATAGGGAAATGCATCCTTGTAAGACTCTTGCGAGTGCGAGAAGTTAAACGCCAGATCAGCGTCTTCGCCCAGACTGCGACGCCAGTCGAGTTGGACATATCGGGCATCAAAAGAAGTGTCGCGCAGTGCTTCGCCAGGCTTATCGGGAGCGCCTTTACCCGCATAAATGGTGCTGATCCCGGCCCTCAACTGAACGTCATCATTGGCTGCGGTGCGCCAATCAGCACGAAAGTTGGCGCGGTCAATCTGGTTATGCCCGTTTGAGCCGGTCAATCCCTCATCGGCCCGACGGTCCACGGTGATGCGAAAGCTGGCGTCAGGGGTGGCCCAGCCGATGCGCGCCTGTGAATCATTGACCTTGTTATCGCCACTGGTCTGGCTGGCCTGCAAACCCAGGGTATCGACTGTATGACGCGTCACGATGTTGATCACCCCCAGCATGGCGCGGGCGCCATAAGCGGCGGAGTTGGAGCCGCGCAGCACCTCGATGCGCTCAATGTCTGCCAGCGCCACGGTTTGCAAGCCCGGCTCGACACTGCCGATGAAATAGGGCGAGTAAGTCGAGCGGCCATCCACCAGCACTTGCAGCCGGTTGGAATAGGTGCCGAAGGCACCGTGGTAACTGGCCGTTGGGGCCACCTTTTCAAACGAATAACCGGTCTGAAACCCCGGCACCAGCCGCAATAAGTCGGCCACATCGCGTGCGCCAGACAAGCGAATCATGTCCCGATCCAGAATCGTCACGGCCCCCGGCGTCTCGTCCAACCGTTGCGGCAGGCGCGAAACGGACAGCACGATGGGCATGTCGCTCAAAAAATCTTTCTCGGAAATGGAATCAGGGGATTGAGCACTGACGTAAGGCGACAAGCCCATCAGAGCGATAAGGGCTAGATTATTTTTCATGAAATTGTTAATAAATGTTTCTACTCCCACCACGCGATTTTGCCTGCAGCCAAGCGACCTCGCCCAACACACCGCCCCAGCCTTCTAAAATTGGGCGGTGAACACCATACTGAACATCTCCGCTTACAAATTCGTTCCCCTGCCCGATGCCGATGCGCTGCGCGACACGCTGCAGGAGCGGGCCTTGGCCTGGCAACTCAAAGGCACGGTTTTACTGGCCTTTGAGGGTATTAATCTATTTTTGGCTGGCCCGGCCGAGGCGGTGCGCGGCTTTGTCGCGCAACTGCAAGCCGACGCTCGTTTTTCGGATGTGGCGCCCAAAGAAAGCTGGTCCGCCACGCAGCCGTTCAAGAAGATGCTGGTCAAGGTCAAGAACGAGATCATCCGCATGGACCACCCGACCATTGTTCCGGCGGCCGGCCGGGCGCCGGCGGTGAGTACGGCCACCCTGCGGCGCTGGCTGGAGACCGGGGTGGACGACGAAGGCCGCGCCGTGGTCACGCTGGACACGCGCAACGACTTTGAAGTCGATCACGGCACGTTTGAAGGCGCAATTGACTGGCGCATCACCAAATTCACCGAATTCCCCCAAGCCATGCTCGACCACAAGGCCGAGCTGGAAGACAAAACCGTGGTGAGTTTTTGCACCGGCGGCATCCGCTGCGAAAAAGCCGCCATTTTGATGCGCGAAGCGGGGCTGCAACACGTGTTTCAGCTGGAAGGCGGCATCCTCAAGTACTTTGAGGAAACCGACGGCAAGTACTACCAGGGCAACTGCTTTGTATTTGACGAACGCCGCACGCTGGGCCCGGACCTGTCCATCACCACCTGAACACCAACCTGCAGCGCAGGTCGGGTTACCGGATCGGCAGGGAGTTTAAGCGCGGAATTTCGCGGTAACTTCGGCCACGCGCTGGCCAAACAACTTCGCGGTATCCAGATCACCTTGTGGCATTTCAGCCGGTGACGAGTCAGACGGCGACTGCGCCATGGCACCGGCAAACGAGCCCACAAAGTTGATGTCGTTGCGTTGCGCCGCCTTGGTGTTGCTGGGCATCAGCGCGGTGCCGACCCAGATGCCGCCTTGCTGCATGGCCAATGTGAATAGGTAATGCAGCGTGGACAACTTGTCGCCGTTCATGGTGGCGCTGTTGGTGAAGCCAGCAAAAACCTTGTCTTTCCAGGCCTGGCTGAACCACGGCTTGCTGGACGCATCGGCAAATTTCTTGAACTGCCAGCTGACACTGCCCATGTAGGTGGGCGAGCCCATGATGATGGCGTCGGCGGCGTTGAGGGTTTCCCAGCCTGCGTCCGTCAAATTGCCTTCGGCGTCAATGGCCACCAACTCGGCACCTGCACCATCCGCCACGGCTTGCGCCATGCGCAGGGTGTGACCATAACCCGAGTGAAATACGACTGCTACTTTTGCCATTTTGAAAACTCCTTGAAGGGATGAAAAGAAAAAATGATTCGGTGTGATGCGAAGAAATATTACGCGCTGAGATCAAACACCAGCACTTCGGCGTCCACGCCAGCGTCGAGCGTGATTTGGCTTTCGTTTTGAATCAAAGCCGCATCGCCAGTTGAAAGCACCACGCCGTTGACGGCCAACTCGCCGCGCACCAGATGCACATAGCCCTTGCGCTGGGGGTCCAGCGCCAGTTGTGCCGTCTGGTCGCCATTGAACAAACCTGCATACAAACGGGCGTCGGCATGCATCGTGACCGACCCTTGAGCGCCGTCGCCCGAAGCCACCAGGCGCAAAGTGCCCTGCTTCTCGGCCTCGGTAAACGTTTTTTGCTCGTAGCTGGGCGTCACACCCCGCACATTGGGCTCAATCCAAATTTGCAGAAAGTGCGTGGTCTCGTTCGGCGCATGGTTGAACTCGCTGTGCTGCACCCCGCTACCGGCACTCATGCGCTGCACATCGCCGGGCGGAATGGCTTTGACATGACCCATGCTGTCCTTGTGCGCCAGCGAGCCCTGCAACACGTAAGACACAATTTCCATGTCGCGGTGGCCGTGCGTGCCAAAGCCTTTACCAGGGGCCACACTGTCTTCGTTGATGACGCGCAAATTACCCCAGCCCATGTGCGCCGGATCGTAATAACCAGCAAACGAAAAGCTGTGAAACGACTTGAGCCAGCCATGGTCGGCAAAGCCGCGTTCTTGTGATTTACGGACCGTCAACATAAACAATCTCCTATTCGATTCAACGCCAGATCACCGGTCACCACCGCTTCAGCGCGATGATGTGGGTCATTTCTTAAACTGAATTTTGACGTCAATCAGGCGCATGGCGTTGCATCAGGTTTGATGGCATCATTCAATTTATTCGAATTGAAATGGGTTCTACATGCAAACTGCACGCGATGTACTAACGCCTGATGCCCTCGCCATGCTGCAGACCATTGCCGCCACCGGCAGTTTTGCCGCCGCCGCCCGCGCCTTGGGCGTGGTGCCCAGCGCCCTGACCTACCGGGTGCGCCAGATTGAGGACGCGCTGGACGTGCTGCTGTACGACCGCAGCTCGCGCCAGGCCCGGCTGACCGAAGCCGGGGCCGAGTTGTTGCGCGAAGGCACCCGCTTGCTGGAAGAAATTGATGCCGTGGCAAACCGGGTGAAACGGGTGGCGACAGGCTGGGAACCGCAACTCACGATTGCGGTGGACACCGTCATCTCCAAAGCCACGGTGA